>CAUJKL010000605.1 GCA_963204995.1 Planctomycetota bacterium
GCGGTGACGTTCACCAGCAGGCAGCCGCGTGGCCCGGCCTCGTTGATGTGCCGACCTTGCGTGTTCCCCGGATAACCGATGAACGGCTGCGACGCGTGGAGCGTAACCCGTTCGTGAATATGACCCAAAGCCAAGTAGTCAAGGCCGGTTTCGATGAGGTCCGCGACGGATCGGGGTGCATAGGGGTCGTATCGCAGGTCCCCACCGGCATTGCAATGGAACAGTCCAATCTGAAACGGCTCATCTCCCTCACGGCTCATGCCTTTGCCAAAGTCAGGGTTGATCCGGCGGTGCGGGTAGCTGATGCCATGAATCCGCGCGATAGGAACTCCGGCTTTCTCGAATACGACCGACTCCAGCCGGTCTTGGAAGACATGCACCAACTCGGGCATCTGCAGGTCATGGGACCAGCCATCGAGTGGATCGTGATTGCCATGCACCACGTACGCGCGAACTCCCTGCTCCGCCAGTCGCCGCAATCCATCCCGGAAGCGGAGCTGCGCCCGTAGGCTGCGGTCGGCACCGTCGTAGACGTCTCCGGCTACGAGCAGAAAGTCGGCCTGCCGGTCAATGCAAAGCTGGACGACAGCTTCGAAGGCACCGAACGTTGCATTGCGAAGCGTCTCTGCCACGTGGCTGTGGTCGTCTGGCAGTCGGCTGATCCCAACGAACGGGCTGTCAAGATGAAGGTCGGCGGCATGGACAAACGAAAAAGGCGGCATGTCTATGTGAGTTTCTGATGCCGGCGCGTGCCTGCCGACTCTGGCTTGAGTTTTACTTCAGATGAAATCGGAATGCGTGTGAGGTTGGCGTAATTCGTGATGTGTCTGGGAGACGCGAACCCGTTCCTAGTAGCTTGACAGTATATCGCAGCGGCATTCGCCATTCCACAACCGTCGTGGCATCATTGGCCGCGTATGTGGTCGTTCAACCTCTCATAGCCGGGGCCTTTAAACTCGCGTCGGTCACATCGACCGACTCATCTCAGCGTCCAAGTGTTGCGTGCGTCGGTGTTCACGACCGAGGTCGCGAACACAGTTTGCCAATCTGCTCGGGTCACATCGCTCGACCGCAGTTTCGAGTTGGCTGATGTCGGCCGCTGGCGCATCAAAATGAGGGCGCAAGACACAGGCTCTCACTGTTACTCCGGCAGTCGCGTTCGTGACCAATGACGACAACTGGGGCAGTTGCTCCGATGTCTTTGCGAGCTGCGGACTCCGCCATGAGTCAGTAACCTCGTCTCGCCAATTGCGTGGAATCGATCCCAGATCGGCGGCACCAAAGTACCTGCAAAACATCGTCCAGAGCGTCCGGGGCGTCCGGGGCGTCCGCACTTCGTTCAGCGGCCCGCTGCCTTGACACCGACACACCAGGAACCTATTCACGCAATGGAGCGGCTTCACGGCGCAGGTCTCGTCGAAGTATCCCCCGCGACACTTCGGTGAACTGATTCTTGTGAGTGAAGCAGCCGTGTGGTAGAAAACCCTTCCGGAGACGCGGTATGAATCTGGAAGAACTGACATCTCACCTATACGACCGAGTTGCGCAAGCTGAGGTTTGGTCCAATGACGGATTCCCGGGGGAAATCTCGGGATTTGCAATTAGAGCATTTCCATGTACCGCGAAAGCTCTCATTCTGCTGCACGATCCGTCTAGGAAGGAGTCGCATGGGCTCGTCTTCCGCGTTTCATGGGAAGGAAGATCTGGGAAGTCGTACGTTGACCTCGATGTGCGATTGAATCCGGAAGGGTCGATGTCACGCGAAGGGCACGGACGGGCGCACAATCCTTATTACGCAGTCTATTTGCCCGCGATGCCAGGCACGGATGGGTTGGTTACATGGAGGCAGTTCAACCCGGACGCAGTGGACCCATCCATAACAGTGCAACATTTCTTCCGCAATCTACTGGCCGTGGCATGTGGCGAAGAGAACTGCGCAAAGATCTTCGGCGTCAAGACGACACATTCCTGATCACCATTTACTTCCTCAGTCGGACCCAGACTGGTTTCCCTCTGGTCTTAATACTCGGTCGCGTCGCGCGCAAAGCAGACGCCGGTACAGGGCATGTTTCAAGTGGCTTGGGACTTGCGATTCGAGCCCTCGGCGCGATCACCGGCGGAGATTTTGACGGCGCTAAAACTTCACCGGACGACAACACCTTACGCAGTCGGGTCGCGGGCTCCGGGCGAGCCAGAAAGTGTTCGTTTGCCGCAATGCCATTGGCGATTTCCTGAGTCTAGCAACGGCTTCGGCGAGTTTGTCTTGATTCGCCATCCCGGAAATCAACACGCCGGATTACCGTGGGAGTTGAGGTGGACGGCACCAGTCGTTGTGTCCGGCGGTCAGAGCGGTGGCAAGGATGACTCCGGAATCGGCAAGTCGCTGGCGCCAATTGTGAACGGATTCTGCGCACTCTTGCATCCGCCCAAATGCTTTCAAGCGTTGTGAAAACATCATCGGCCCGTGGTTGATTCAACGAATTCGCCGCGGTATCCGATCGACTTCAAGGCGGCGAGTATTTCGTCGGTTGGAATATGGCTGCCGGCTTTTGTGCCGATGGTGGCTTGTTTCTTTGCAAAATCTACTTTGACTGCCAGCACGCCCGGTGCTGATTCGAGGGCCTTTTCGGCTCTCGGCACTCACGTGTGTCACGTCATGCCTTCGATACTGATCACCGTTCGATCCATGTCGGCGGTGAACTGGTCGTCGGCAGTAACGAAACCTGTGAAGGCTTGTGGGAAGAACAAGAAGACGACTGCAATGCCCGTCACAGCCCACAGCATGACCTTGTTCATGTTCATGATGTTCGAACGTGGTCCGCCTTGCGCCGCGGCGGCACCTCTGGGGCGATAGGTCAGATAAAACGCGAATCCCAAGAATCCGAACGTTACGGCCATGAAGATTGGCCGGTACTCTTGCATCACTGCCGTCATCCCCGCACCGGAGACGCCGCCCAAAATCAACAAGGGCGGCAGCCAACATCAGCTGGAGGCGATGAAGGCCGATAGCAAAGCTCCGAAACTGGCGAAGCGTTCGCCTCGCCCAGATGCGGCGTGTTCATTGATCGGTTGTTGTTGCGTCGCGCACGGCGACTTGGGGGCCTTCGTCGCTCAGCAATCCGGAGCTGGAGTTGCGCCGGGAACGGTTTCGTCCGACATGCTACTACCTATTCTTTCAATTCTGCTTGGAATCCATGTGCGGAGATTGTCGCCTGTAACTGTTCGATCGTGATCCGCTCTGGATCGTAAGTGACAAACAATAAATCGAGATCTTCCTCCGCTTCCATCTCTCGTTCCCACTCGTCTTCCACCGCCTCGACACCGTCAAGCTCTAACAGAGCCTGTTTGACCTTGTTCGGTCAGTCGCCTCACAAGATTTGCAAACTTTCATTCATTCCCGGTAAATAGAGAGTGACCTCCACGGGAGTGGATGATTCTACACTTGGGTTAGCTGTAACTGCGGGTGGAGGTGCCGCTGCGTTACAGCCGGCGAGGAGCATAACTGCGGCACCAACAAGGCAAGCCAACGACGAGAGCTCTCCTGTAGGCCGGACCAAGACTTTGCGCAGTTCCGGCAGCAGCGTGACGTGCGGCTCATGCCGGAACTGCGAAGACTTGTTCCGGCCTACGTTTGGTGCTCGTTGAATCATCACCAAAATCATTCCCCTTCCACGTCGCAGGCGACGCGGAAACCGATCAATCGGTATTGTGTATTCGGCATCGCCCGGTAGCGATAGGCCGAGCGACAGGCTCTGCCTTCATCGACCCAGCACCCGCCGCGAATCACCACAAAGAAGTTCTGGTTGCCATTGTTGGTGAACTTTGTTGACAGGACGCCGAACGGTGGGCCGAGCGGATCTTCCTCGGGACTGTTCGCATAAAACTCGGGATCGTACCAATCCGCACACCACTCGGCGACATTGCCGTGCATGTCGTACAACCCAAACGCATTCGGCGGATAGGAACCGACCGGCGCTGTCTGCCGCAGATATTTTCCCGTTTCGCCGCCACCCGCCGGATACTCGCCGTTGAAGTTCGCCTGGCTCGAAGACAGCGAATCGCCGAAGTAAAACGCGGTTGCTGTTCCGGCTCGGCAGGCGTACTCCCATTCCGCTTCGGTCGGCAAGCGATACTTACGCTTGGCGGCGACTTCTTCTGGCCGCTCGGACAGTCGCTCGCAGAACACCTTGGCCATTTTCCATTCCACGTTTTCGACGGGGAGGTCGTTGCCTTGAAAGGTCGAACGGTTGTTGCCATCTCGCACTCCGTTCATCACTTCGACGTACTGTGGTTGGGTTACCTCATACACGCCGAGATAGAACGGCTTCGTCAGCGTCACTTCATGGCGTTCTTCCTTGTCATCCCGCTCCGCTTCTCTGCGGGGTGAGCCCATGACAAATGTGCCTGCCGGGATCTGAGCCAGCTTCATGCCAACCGAGTTGGTGATGACTGGGTTCGCGCTGATCTCCGGTTCGACCGCAGGCACACGACACGAACCAGCAATGACGCCAACGAAAACAAATGCAGCAATTGGTTGGAGCTTCATGATTGACTAGACCGGTGAGGTTGCTGTCTTGCGGACGACGTGATGTTGATCTTCCAGGATGCTTTGTGCCGGCTTGCGCTCGCGCATCAAGTAAATGTCGGAACCGTCGAAGGCCGCTTCGGCGGGTAAAGGGCTACCGTGAAAGATCGCTGGCGACGACCACATCCCGTAAGCCCCCGCGTTGCTGAACGCCAGAATGTCGCCGCGCGACAGTTTGGGTAGCGGACTGGCTTCGAGCATGACATCGTCCGGCAGGCTGAGGCATCCCAATACGTCTGTCGGTGTGAGCACGGTGGAGTCGACATTTAGAACTAACGGCGGGCGCTGCTTCTTTCGCAAATGAAGTCCACACATGTCAGCCCGTTGGTGAACGCCGCCGTCAACGATTACTGCCGGACGTCCTTGAAACGTCTGGTGGCCAACGACCGATGTCACATACCAGCCAGATTCGGCGACCAGGTATCGCCCGAGTTCAAGCACGATCCGCGCTGGTGTCGCGCGCGCGGCCAAGCTGGCTAGTTCTTCGCCCACGCGAGCAAGATCAAGCTCTTCGCCATCTGGGGCGTAGGAGATACCAAAGCCGCCGCCGAGGTTGAAATAGGTTGGTGCTATGGAGAGTGTTTCGGCAGCTCGCAGCGACAAGTCCAAGGAACGGCGCAGATGTTCGTTTAACCGATCCGCGTCCAACACTTGGGAACCGGCAAACACATGAAAACCGATCACGTCGAGATTGCACGACGGCAGGAAGTCGCGGCAGCGTTGTAGCTCGTCGCAAGTGAAGCCGAATCGAGATTCGCTACCGGCAGGCACAACCGCACACGAACCAAAATCGGGTCGCAATCGCAGCACCGCGGAATTGGGAATGCGTTCGTCCGAAAGCCGCTGCAGTTCGCTCATGGAATCGACGGAAACAATCGCCTCCGGCGTGTGGTGCAAGCGGGCGATCGTTTCCGCCAGCTTAAAGGGGCCGGCAACAAAGATGCGGTTTTGCGGAAAGCCAGCTTCGAGGGCGGTGGCGAGTTCGCCGGCCGATGCAACGTCGACTCCAATTCCACAATCCGCGAGTACGTCACAGATTCCCAGTGATGCGTTCGACTTTAGGGAGTAGAGAATTTCGATCTCCGCGGGGAGGTGTCTGCGCAGTTTCTCCACTTGAGCGACCACACGCCGCAGGTCGAATGCGTAAGTCGGTGTACCATAACGGCGGGCGATCTCTCGCAATGCGAGCAGAGTCGTTTCGTCCGGTCGTTCGCGATCTTCCAAGGACTCGTTCATTATCGAAACCTATCTTACCAGCCACTGCCACGACCAAAAACCGATAACCAACAACGTCGCCAGCCACGTAATCACGGCCGAAGCCAGATTACCTCGCTTGAGGACGTACAACACGTAATGGGACCGTCCCATGGCGAGGACCGTAACGCCAATCAGAATTGGCGACATCCAACCTGCGATCGAAACTGCTGAACCCCCTGCTAACCCGAACAGGGAAAGAATGCCAGCGGTCGTTCACGTAGGGACGGCTGCTGCGGCACCGAATAATGCGCCGAACACCGTCGTAGTCTTTCCGCCGCCGACTCGCGCGGGGCATTGAGCTGTCGCCTCAGACTTTGTCGCTGGCGATGGATTGGTCGTGTCTTGAGAATCGTCGTTAACTTCACGCATTGACAGTCACTCCGCACTTTCGACATTAGTCACCAGAATACGCCGCGGGTTTATCGGCTTGTTCTTCAAAACGCTTGGCCACTGTCCTTTGTAGTCGTCGATGATGCCGGTCAGCTTGACCTGTTTACCGCCGCTTGTTGGCAACGCGGAGAAAGCTGCCGCGAACGCTTCATCGGCATGTTTGCCGAGCACGAACTCTTTGTCTGAACCTGAAACTTTCAGAATCGTCTTGCCTTCTTCGGCAACGATCTCGCCGATCGCCGTCACTTCGAGACTGACTAAACCGCTACGCGTGCCGCCTGACAATCTGGTCGCCCAAATGCTTTCGTGCAATTGGTCGAGGTCGATCAGTTTGTCCTTGCGGGCACGAAAGGTCACCGTGCCTTGATCGTACTTCTCAGTCTTTTGAAGTTTCTCAAACACTACCGAATCTTCGTCCACGTCATACAGACGTGCAGTGGCATCACACGCCACACCCGCTCATCAGTGCATCTCGGCACCGGTAACCGTCATGATTCCGCCGACGATTTGGGCACTGGCAGAAGACACAAGCAACATCGAGACCGCCGCAGCGGAAAAACCGTATCGCACTTTCATAGGTCACGCCTCTCATAAGCTAGTTCGTCATTCGTTCCTGATGGAACATCCGGCTGAACCGCCGGCGATCTTGTTAAGAGGGTCTAACTGACCCTCGGTGGGCTCCGCTCAGCAGAACCACGATTCAGACATCCGTGGTGCCCGCTGACGATCCATCGGCAAAGCACAGGCCAGTTCGACTGGCTGCCTCCCATAGGCTAAATCTTTGATGCGATAGAACGTCGCGGCTGCGTCTTCTCCTGCGTCGGCATCCTCCTCGACGAGTCGTGCCACATCCTTTTGCAATTGGTCCATGCGCGGATCGGGATGCGTCCAACGATAGGTGAATGCGGCCTCATCCAGTTCCCCTCGATACGGCAGCGTCTCCTCGTGTTCGGCCAGCCAAGAGCCGGGCGGAATCAGCAGGCGGACCGAGTATTGCACGGGATCAATGTTGTCGATCATTCCGTTCTCTTCGATGAACTCCAACACCTCGAGGAAATCTTCGAGCGTGGTCCAGGGCGTGAAGGTCACCCAAGTCGGACGCGGCGCGATGCCGGCGTCGCGGACATACTTGATCGCGTTGACGACATCTTCACGCGTATGTTGCTTGTCGAGAATTGTGAGCACCCGATCGCTCAGCGATTCGACGGCTGTGATGATGAACAAGCAGCCAGCCGCCGCGAACTCGGGCATATCCTCGCCGCGGTTCAACAGGTGTTCGACCTTGGCAGTAAAGTCGTACGTGAGCGTGGGGAACTCTTCGTGCATCGCTCGCACGATTCGCAGCGAATGCTTAGGGCCGTTCAGAAAATCCGGATCGCCGAACGAGATGTGTGTCGCCCCGGCCGCAACTTGCCGACGGATGTCTTCCAGCACAACTTCCTGCGGCACAATAAAGAAACGCCCGCCGTACACCGGCGGAATCGGGCAATGCGTACACAAATGCAAACAGCCGCGACTGGCTTCGACATAACCGGCCGTGCGAGAACCGCCTTCGTGTTCGAGGTGCGAATATTTGTCGAGCGACGGCAAAGTTCCTCGCTCGGGAACCGCGAAAGATAGTTTTTGCAGCACAGGCAACGCGACCTTGCCACGCCGGATCACGCCTTCGACATCGTCGCCATTCGCGCCCGACGCGATCGACTCGACCAAGGCGACTAGCGGCTGTTCGTATTCTCCGCCAACGCAAGAGTCGGCACCATGATCCAACAGATACGCGGAATTCAAGGACGCATAGATGCCGTAGAAACAGATGTGGCAGTCGGGATTGAGTTCTCGGGCCCGCTGGGCGACGCGGACTCCCAGCCGCAGTGCCGTATGCATGGGAACTGCAATGCCGATGAAGTCCGCGCGAGCGACTTTCTCGGGATCGAAATCTTCGACGGCGATGTCCATCGAATCCGGTTCGAATCCCGCCCGCCGGAGAAAGCCAGTCGGCAAGGCGATGCTGAGCGGCTGATGGCCCAACTCGTAGCAGGAAATGAGCAGTATAGAACCTGGGGTCCGTAATTTCATGACTCGGCCCTGTTGTGGGAGCCTGGATCGTAACTGGTTAGTATTCTAACCCTAAATCGGATGACCGTGGGCATTATATCGCAATTTTAACCCCGCGTCGCCTGGATCCGTTACGGGCGGAATGCCCGCGATTTCCATGGCAATTGTCTAAACTGACAAGTCGCTCGGCGTGCGGATGACGAGGTTTCTGATCTCCGTCATGTCTTTCACCGCGAAACGGATGCCTTCGCGGCCGAGCCCGCTGTCCTTGACTCCGCCATACGGCATGTTGTCGACCCGCCACGATGGCACGTCGCCGATGACGACTCCGCCGCGGTGGCCTTCAGCTGCCATCCGACGGCGGGCGAACCCGTGAAGCTGAGCAGCTTGAGCCGCTCGTCGGTGGTGAACAGATCGGCTCCGTCGCGATGACAAGGAAGAATCGAGAACGCACCTTTCGGCAGATCGGTCTCGGCGAGCACTTCGCCGATGATCAAGGCACCGATCGGCGTACGGCTGGCGGGTTTGAGCACAAAGGAACAACCCACGGCCAGCGCGGGCGCAACCTTGTGAGCGGCGAGATTCAATGGAAAGTTGAACGGAGAAATGAAAGAGCAAGGTCCGATCGGGACTCGCTTGAACATGCCTCGATAACCCCGTGCGCGAGGCGAGATTTCCAGGTTCATGACTTCGCCGGTCATCCGCACCGATTCTTCGGCGGCAAGCCGGGACGAATCGACCAGCCGACTCACTTCGCCACGCGCATCCTTGATCGGTTTGCCCGCCTCAACGCACAACGACCATCGGGCCGTTCTTCAAAGCGCTGGACCCAATGGTTGAGCACGGCTTGGCGTTCTTACGGCACCATGTTGCGCATCGGTTCCGCCGCGTTGACGGCGGCGGCAATGGCTCGGTCAATCGTGGCGACATCCGCCAATGCCACGCGCGTCGCGACCTCGCCGGTGTATTTGTCGATCACCTCCAGGTCCGCGTTCGGTGCCTGCGGTTGATTCGCGAGGAATTAAGGCCATTTGTCTTTCATGTTCGGGTGTTCCTATCTTGTACTTGCTCCTCGATGTGCCTTGGTTGATCTCGGTCGAGCCGGAGCCGCTGTCGTAATTATCTTCCCATTCGCCATCGCTCTCGTCGAGCACATGCCACTCGTCGCCGCTGCCGCCCAGCCGCTGTCGTTTTTCCCAATTTGGAGTGCGCGTGACTTGTCACCGCTTTCCCCCATTTCGGGCGCAGCCCTTTCCCCCAGCGCATCGCACGGTGCCGACGGGAGGATGCCAAATCGGCCAAAGCTGTGACAAGTCCCAGCACTTCACATGGCCAAATTTGGAGTGCGTCGAGTTCTCGCCGCTTTGGAACGCGAGCGGTGGCATAGAGATCCAATCGAACTGCGTCAACGTCGTCTCCATCGCTCCTTCGGAACTCGAGCGAGAGGCTGGACAGGTTTTTGATTCGAGGTAATCAGACCAGTCCCGTTTGCACCGCGCTCACCTTTGAGAATCCGCCCAAACGGTACGCGGCTAAGTAGCCGATCCGCAAGCCGTACAACACGGCATCGGGACATCGCGCCAGGATTCGCTTTGTCGCGACCAAGTCATCTTGATCGATCTCATATTCGCCGCTTTCAATGTCCAGCACCAAGTAATGGCCTTGGTATTGGCTCTCGATCTTGGGCCGGATTTCCAGATCGTAAATTGCCTCGCCGCGTGCGGCCACTTCCTCGCGAGAGTATTTGGCGTCGGGCATTGTGGGACTCCTTGCGTGATTACGGCACGGCAAATTGCTGTCGCTCTATTGTACGCCGCGGGGCGTGCAGTCTGAAGCGCGGGGGCGAACTCTAGATCGCCAGCAGGGTAAATCGTTCTTGCAACGAATCAACGTTCGTCGAGCACATGCCACTCGCCGCTGCCGCCGCCGCCGAACATGAAAGCCACCGAACCGCTCGCGTCACCGCCGGTCGGCTTCGACAGATCGAACGTACACGACGAATTGCCGTCGGATTCCTGCTTGACGTCTTCATGGACCGTCGACTTGCTCTCGCAGTGGCGAGTCCAGCCGCCATCGGTCGTGTCCGACACTGACTTCGCCTTCGAGTGGCCCGGCCCACGTTCTACGTTCTTCGTGATAGATCCGCGAACTCAGTTCTCGGATCTCATGGTTCGAGATGCGATTGTTCTCCGAGTAATCGACCGGCACTTCGATGACATGCACGCCGGTCTGCTCGTGGCAGTGCTGCATCGTCGTCAGCAGATCTGCCGCACTCGTAACGCGGTGTCCGTGCGTGCCGCAACTCTCGGCGTACTTCACAAAATCCGGGTTGCCGTAGTCGAGCCCGAACTCCTTCAGCCCCATGTGCGTCTGCTTCCACTTGATCCTGCCGTACGCG
>CAUJKL010000606.1 GCA_963204995.1 Planctomycetota bacterium
TGCGAACGATGCGGTACATCACGACGACTTCATTTGGATCGCCGATAGGGCTCGCCTCACTTATTACAAGTACGCGATTTAACCGTTCAGCCAATTGTTCGAGAGTCAATGGAGTTTTCAAAGAATCACATGGCATAACGCGAACACAGTCGACGCAATAGTCGGATGCAGTAGATACAGGCATATCAAGATTGCAGAATGGCGTCGTGCCGAATGAACGCTCGAATTCCCACAAAGCTTCGCCTTCAAATCCACGCAACCATCGATTTGAAAGATTCGATATCGGCCACAAAGTCGCAAGCAACTCACCTGGGAAGGACTCCAGCAGCAGCTTGATTACTTCGTTTTGTGGTCGAGTGCAATGTGCTGCCAAGCGTCGCCGCAGGTGAATCGATGAGCCTATGTAAACGATTCGCGAATCGGCGTTTGGATAGGACAATCCGCAAGGCAAGCCAAGTGCGTAAATACCTGAAGTTGCGGGAGCCAGTCTTTTTGCGTCGGATATTGGTTTCCACTTCGGGTTAAACTCAAGCAATCCGCTTTCAGTCCACGAATCACACTCAGAAAGCGTCGAACGTACAGTTGCCGGCAAATCGTCGTATCCCAAGTCACCATCTCCTCATCGCTCGCGAAGAACGGCGACGTCCTCAACTTGCCCGATGGCGGCGACAGTAAGCAGCAAAGCAAACATTTAGAAACCCCTTTTGTTACTCCCGCGAGTTTACCGAATGAACGCGGCGAACTGGAGGACCAGCCGGTTTGGCTATGACGTCCCTTCCGGCGTTGATTGACCTTGAAATTGACTTGGGTTGAGATTTGGGCAACCCTTTACTTCCTCGATTATCAACTGAGCAATGGCCATTTCTGCAACAAGAAGAACCGGATTTGCGCCAAGGTTTATCATCTCCAGAGTTAGTGTACCCTTGAAGCCGGGGTGTACAGTTGGTGCTGTAAAGTGGACCAATAACCCAACTCGTGCTCGACTGCTTTTGCCTTCGATACGGGCAGCGAGACAGGTTTCGCAGTTGGCGAGAATTGGTAACTCAACTCGCTCAATTGTCCGAGCAAGAATGAAGCTTTGTGGTTCCAACAGGTAAGGCTGGTTAGGCTTCAGAAGATGTCGTTCTGAATTCCGCTGAATGGTGGAAGCGAGCCCATGCCGAGTTACATCGTAGGTGAAACTACCTTTTGCCGGTACAACGATTTCAGACGCTAACCGAAGATCGACTGAGTGTGTGTCGTAGGGCGAGTGTGGCGACGCAACAGTAGGGGTTCGAGGGAGAGGCTCTGGTGTGATTACGAGTCGACCCTCGTCGAGAGCTTTATGGATCTCGACGTTCGATAGGATCATTTATGCCTCTTGACGAGCAGGAAGGTCTTGTAGATCTTCGCATCGCACGGTAACAGTGGAGCCGTTTTCCAGAGTTTGTTGCGGCAACCGCACGAGGCACAATTCGCCAGTTTTTGCGATAATCTCGACTCTAATCCACCCGTCTATGTCTACCTCTGCGTCGCGAGCGAAAAGAGAGAAAGGAACGTTCTTAGCATCTTTCCCCTCAACTACGAACTCTTCTGAAAACTGCCCTTGTGCGATTCTGCATTTGAGCCAAGTATCCATTTGAATTTTCCTCTTTGGAGAGTCCTTTCTCGTTATTTTAACTTCCAATGCAACCGTACAGGAGGGCTATGCTCGCGGTCAGCAAGCTGACCGCGAGCATAACCCTCCCGCACGGTTTTGTCAACACCCTATAAGCCTAGTGCTGAAAACAACTTAGGGAAATGAGTGTGAACGAAATTAGGCGAAGTCGAACACCTGGGAAATTCGGCGATCAACCTCGAAAAGTTGAATGAAATTCAACTTCGACACTGCTTGACATTCTCCTCAACGACACACCGAGCACTCCCCTGGCTGTCGATACTCATTGCCTTGAATCATCTTTATCGAATCCAAAAGCCGAGCCCCGCACATCATTCAACGTACGGGGCTCAAGGCTGGGGCAGGGCAGGCGGTTTAAGCCAGTCGACGACGAATCGACGTGCAAGGAAATTCGTCTTGGCTTCGTTGGCTGTCGACAATCTTCATCCCGGCCACGAGATCCCGAGGCGTGAGAATCGACGGTGGAGCGATGGGAGCGGCGGGGATGCGTGGCGCGGGGTTACCGTAACCATAGCGTGGGTCAGAAGAGAGCAGTAACCCCTCAAAATCCCTTGAAAAACAAGGGTTAAAGCTGCCCCGGTACGCTTAGGAAACCGTTGCTCTATCCCCTGAGCTACAGGCGCAACCTTGTTTTTACTGGGGCAAAATGCGTCTTTCCGAATGCCTTACTTTTGTCTTGACACCCGTTTTTAACACCTAGCCCCCCTCAAGTGCAATCTAACAAAACCTGAAAGATGACACCCGCCGGTATGAACTGCGGGTGTCAATGACACCCACCTAAACCCTGTTACCGGAGGTGAGCATCAATGGCCAAGTCTAATCGCAAATCGGCCCCGAGCAAAGCAACCTGGAAGACGCCCTATAACTTCCCGCTATCCCACCAATAAAATCACAGCCTCACTGTGCGGAACGTTTGCAACCGCTTTCTAAAAGGAATTGCCAATAGTCGAGCCCTTCGCGTCCGCGATCGTGTCGCGAGTCGTGATGGACTTCGAGCGCGAGCAGGTTCAGATTCTCTTCTCGGAGTGTGGGCCTGCTGTAGATGTATTGCAGGCTTCTCAAGATAGGAATCATCGCGTCTCGGCAGTTGAGAGTGAGTTGAGCTTGATTGACCGGGCGGCGATCGAATTGCTGTTGATTGGAGCGAGGTTTTGCATCCATTCGCTCCTCGAAGATGATCGCTTGCTTGGTGCGAATTACAGCGTTTACTACGCGCCAAGCAAAAACAAGGTTCCATCTTCGAGGATCTTCTTTAAGAAAATACAAGCCTCGTAACGCCCAATACATTTTCTAACAGAATGTCGTTAGGCTTCGGCCCGGCATCAGCGCAGCCGATTGTTTATGAAACGGGCAAACGAACCCCCGCACTCGCACCGACGGATGGTTTGACCGACGGATGATTGGTCGCGAGCCAATCCCCAGTCTGTTACAATCCGCTTCGGTTTGTTCACAAGCTCTCGACTACAGGGCGGGAGTTCTACTGAAATCAGTTCGGAAACCGGCTATGTCGAAATACGTGATGGCGTTGGACCAGGGAACTACCTCGAGTCGAGCAATTGTCTTTTCGCGAGACGGTCGCATTGTCTCTGCTGCGCAGCGCGAGTTCGAACAGATTCTTCCGAGTCCCGGCCATGTCGAACATGATCCGGAAGCCATCTGGGAATCACAACTCGCCATCGCCCGCGAATGTATCGAGAAAGCATCGCTCGCCGCCACTGACATCGCAGCCATTGGGATCGCCAACCAGCGTGAGACGACCGTCTTATGGGAGCGAGATTCGGGCCGCCCCGTTTGCAACGCCATTGTCTGGCAAAGCCGCATCAGCGCCGGCATCTGCGACAAGTTGAAGGCGGAAGGTCATGCCGAGACGTTTCGCGCAAAAACCGGCCTCGTCGTCGACGCTTACTTTTCCGGCACGAAGATCAAGCACATGCTCGACACACACGAAGGCCTGCGGGCGCGAGCCGAACGTGGCGAAATCTTGTTCGGCACCGTCGATTCGTTCTTGATCTGGCGGCTAACCGGTGGCTTGCGGCATGTTACCGACTATAGCAATGCCAGCCGAACACTCGCGTTCAATATCCACACACTGGACTGGGACGATGAACTCTTGGGGCTGTTAGACATCCCGCGCGCGATGCTCCCCGAGGTTCGTCCTTCGAGCGAAGTGTATGGCACGACATTACCCGAGTTATTTGGCGCATCGATTCCTATCGCCGGAGCTGCCGGCGATCAACAAGCGGCTACGTTCGGCCAGGCTTGCTTTGAAGTGGGAGCCGCGAAAAACACATACGGCACTGGATGTTTCTTGCTTATGAACACGGGCAACCAAGCGGTGGCCTCGCGGAACAATCTGTTGACGACCATCGGCTGGGGCCTGAACGGCAAGATTACTTACTGCCTAGAAGGGTCGGTGTTTGTTGCCGGAGCGGTTGTGCAATGGCTCCGCGACGGATTGGGATTGATCGAGGAGTCGGCCGAGATCGAGCAACTTGCCGCATCGGTTGACGACTCCGATGGCGTCGTGATTGTTCCTGCGTTCGTCGGGCTCGGCGCTCCACACTGGGATGCCTACGCACGAGGCACGATGTTCGGTTTGACGCGTGGTACGACGTCCGGGCACCTGGCTCGCGCCGCGTTAGAATCGATGGCGTTTCAAACACGCGATCTGATCGAAGCCATGGAGCGAGACTCGGGCGTCGCGCTGTCGATGTTAAAGGTCGATGGCGGAGCGTCGGTAAACAATGCGCTGCTGCAGTTTCAGGCCGATATTCTCGACGTCGAAGTCCAGCGCCCCGTCGTTTCTGAGACAACGGCTCTCGGAGCTGCGTATTTGGCGGGCCTGGCCGTTGGATATTGGAACGATACATCCGATGTAACCAAGAATTGGGCGATCGATCGCGAGTTCCGGGCAGCAATGGACGAATCGGAGCGAGACAAACGCTGTCGTCGCTGGAGCATGGCCGTATCGCGAACACTTGACTGGGACAAGCCTGACTAACGAAGATCCAGGCCAAGATTCCTCACTTACGAAGGTCGTTTCAAGTCATAGCGCTTAATCTTGCGATCTAACGTCGAGCGTTCGATACCCAGGATTTCGGACGTCTTGCTTTTATTCCACTCCGTGGTGCGGAGCGTCGTCTCGATATGGTTTCGCTCGATATCTGCTAAAGAGGTCGGTTCGTATTGAGCCCGTCCTGGCAATACGAGCTCGCCGGATTCGCTGGCTGTGGCGAGGTTGGAAAGCGTCAGATCGCCCGTGTCGATGTAATCGCCATGCGATAAGAGCACAGCCCGCTCGATGACATTCTTTAGTTCGCGAACATTTCCTGGCCAGCGATATCGCTCCATCAACTCCATCGCTTGCGGCGTAAACCCGTGAAATTTGCGGCCCGTCTCTTCGCTGAAACGTTCGAGGAAATGGCTGGCCAGCTCCAGCGTATCTCCGGGACGGCGTCGTAGCGGTGGGATGTTGATATCGACAACGTGCAAACGGAAATACAAGTCGCGTCGGAAAGTGCCGTCGCCGACGGCTTTCTCCAGGTCACGATTGGTCGCCGCGATCACGCGGACATCCACTTTGATTTGCTGGCTCCCGCCGACTCGTTCGAATGGATGCCCTTCCAACACACGCAAAAACTTGCTCTGAATCGCTGGACTCATTTCGCCGATTTCGTCCAGCATCAGCGTTCCCTGGTGCGCTGCTTCGAACTTACCGATCTTTCGCTCCGTCGCGCCGGTAAACGCGCCGCGCTCGTGCCCAAACAACTCACTCTCCAGCAGCGACTCCGATAACGCCGCACAGTTTAAGCAGACGAATGGTCCTTTCTTGCGTGGGCTCGAATAATGAACAGCTCGCGCGACAAGCTCCTTGCCGACACCACTCTCCCCGCGAATTAATACCGTGGCCCGACTTGGTGCAGCGCGACCGATCTCGTTCTGAACTTGCAGGATCTGCGGGCTGGAGCCGATGAGTTCGCTCTCGACGCCGAGTTGCTGTCTGAGTTTTTGAACTTCCGAACGGGTTTGCGTTAGGTTCTCGGTTAGTTCTTGCTTCGTCTCGAGGTTCTTCAGTGCCAGCGCGACGTTATCAGCAACTGCCAGCGTGAACTCCAGGTCATCTGCATCGAGAGTCTTTTCGGCGGAGGTGCCGTACATGTGAATCAAGCCGAACACGCGTTTGCCTTGTCTTATCGGCGCACAGATGACGCTACTTGCCACATACAACCCCTTACTGTCACGGATGCTCAGCGCGCTGTCGCCTTCAATGTTTCGCGCCAACACGGCTTCACCATCGCGCAGGACCATCGAGGCGAGAAACTCCGAAACGCGATGGTATCTCGCCTCGCCGTCCGTTCGCGACGCGACGACCTCGAGTAAGTCATGCGTTGGGCTCGCTTCGACCGAGCGTGGGCCCACGAGGACTGCGCCTGCATCGACGTTGGTTCCTTCAAACACTCCGTCAAGTGCCAAGTTCGCGACGGCGATCACATCTGTCTGGTTCGCCAATTCAAAAGCCAAGCGGCAGAGCTTCGTGGCCGCTTGACCTACCTTGGGGACGGAGGCGACGTCGACTTCGAACTTTCTTTCGAGAAATTTCGTTTGACCACGGCGGTGAGTGATGTGAGTCGGTTCAAACGAATCGAGCACGTGCGAGTCGCTCAACCCAATGTACACCGCGCCGGAAACCGTTTCGCGACCATCGGGGCTCGGTGGTTCATCCTCGACATCGACAAATGCTTTCGACAGATCGTGGACGAACGCTAACTGACAATGTGCTATTTTGATGACGTCTCCCGCACTCAGGGCGTAGTCACCGTGAATCGCTTGCCCTCGCACGATCGTGCCATTTCGACTATCCAAGTCACGAATCGTCCACTCGCCGCTGGTCAGAAAGACCTCGGCGTGGTTGCGGCTGCACCGCTCGTCTTTAATGACGATTTCGTTGGTAGATCCCCGGCCGATCGTGACCGTACGTCCTGGCGTGAGCCGGAAGACGTCTGTCCACTTCGTGCCTTCGCGGATGACGAGATAGGCTAACATGGTTTGCATGATTCACCTTACATCGCGTCTTACCACATCTGCAACAGGCACACCCCGCTCGTTCCCAGGCCTTGGCCGGGGAATGTCAGGGCGAGCGTTTAAGAAACCGTGCATTCCGCAGTCGGCGGGAGGTCGGGAACGTCTGTGGACCGGAATTAATTCCGGTCTACGAACTACGCGCATTACGCAGTTGGCCGCTGGAGGTCGGGAACGAGGGTTATTTGAACGATTTCTCTACGTTCGGCAGAGAACCGCTAAGAAAAACAAGTATTTCTTGAATTGCTTGCATTTCAAGAGTATCCTAAGTTGGTTGCCTTAGTATCTGTGCGCAACCAGATTGGTGTCACCGAAGCTTGGCCATGCCTCGCGGTTGCAGTTCGACTGCCATCCGAGAGGCGGCTTGGTGACGCAGGGGCCGGGAGTGCCATAACCAGGAGTTTCGACATGTTGTCTCGCGTATTGAAATCGCATTCGCTTTGCCGCGTCGCCACCGTGGTTACCTTGTTCGCGAGCTTGTGCAGCCAGGCGGCTGGCCAGAGCGGCTTTCGAAATAGCGCGGTCGGTGGCGTTTCGATCGACGTCGAAGGCGTTGTCGGTCCGCCCAGCGATACCGAACACCGACTTTTCCTCGAACAGTTACGCAAGGAGATTAAGTCACCTGACGAGGCCCTGAACGCGCCAGTCGATTTGCGAATGGTCTCATTGCGAGCACTGGAAGCAGCTTGCGAAGACGCCCTAAAAAACAACATGGGCCAGTTGCCGGATGAGGTGAAGTTCCTGGCCGGGCTTCAGCGAATTCAGTACGTGTTCGTTTATCCTGAAGAAAACGATATCGTTCTTGCTGGGCCAGGCGAAGGCTGGCGCGTCAATGACGATGCAACGATCGTTGGGATAACGACGGGGCGTCCCGTTCTGCAGTTAGACGATTTATTGGTGGCGATGCGAACCGTTCACGAAGCCCGTCGTGGCGGAATCTCCGTTTCGATCGATCCGACTGCGGAAGGCAATCGCAATTTACAAGAGCTATTCGATTCACAGCGCGGTCGCCCGCTGAATCCTACTCCGCAATTCGAGGCGGCAGTCAAGCAAGCGTTCGGCCCGCAGATGGTGACGCTCAAGGGTGCGCCGGATACGAGCCACTTCGCGCGCGTACTTGTCGCCGCCGATTATCGTATGAAGCGATTAGCCATGAATCTGGAAAAGTCACCTGTGCGTGGCTTCGGAAGCTATCTCGACATGATCAAGAACAGTCGCGTCGCTGGAGACGTAAACCCGCGCTGGTGGATGGCTTGTAACTACGAACCGATGGCTACGAGCGACGACAAGCTGGCGTGGGAACTACGCGGCCCGGGTGTCAAGGTGATGACCGAAGACGAGTTTGTTACGGCAGACGGCAGCGTTTCTGCCACTGGCAAAACAAGCGCAGCTGCCAAACGCTGGGCCGATAACATGACCGACAAATACGACGAACTTTCCGCTGCCGATCCTGTTTTTGGCGAGTTGCGAAACTTGATGGATATGTGTGTTATCTCGGCGTTGATCGAAAAGGAAAGACTCTGCGAAGTCGCAGGCTGTAGCTTGCCTTTGCTCACCAGCGAGTCTTCAGAGGTCGCGATAGAAAAGTGGAATGCAGCCAAAACGATTTCGCCCGAGGTTAGTTTCCTCCGCACGCGAAATTCGTGGATCGTGACGGCGTCGGGTGGCGTTCAAATCGAATCGTGGCAAGTTGCCGATCGCACCGATGTCGATCCGAACGTGAGCGTCGTTCGCAAGCGAGCGACTCCTGCCGATAAATCGCTATGGTGGCAATAGTGTCGTCACCTTACGGGCCGAGGCGGTGACGACCATTCGCAATGCGAGCCGAGTAGTTGCAAGTGTGGATACAGCCAGGGGACGTTCCGTGACCGGAGTGTCCCGCAGGTTGACCCAACGCACCGTCGGGAAGGACGATGCCGTGTGGACGAAGTGCCGATCCACCAAGCCACAATCGGCGGCCTGCGATCTGTTTGTGTTGAGTGGCAGCGCCATCGACTTGAAGAGAACAAGTTCTTGTGCTGCCAGTTCGCCGGCGTATATCGTGGATTTCAGCGATATTCCCGATATCATTGCCAGCGGTCAGTCTTTGGGCGAAGCTTTCAACAATGCCTGCGAGGCGCTGGACTTGCACTTGGAAAGTCTACAAAAACTGGGCAACGGCTGCCTAAATCAAAGCACAGACTGATTGTGGAGTCTGTCAAATGAATTCGCCGGTCTGTACGATCATCGATATGCAAAGTCGCGTCGAACAGGTCAGAGAAATGCTTGCCAAAGCGGTCTCCGATGCGCTCAAGAAGAAACGCCGGTTGGGACAATACGCCGTCGTCATGCACGGTGGCCAGCCGTACCGTTTGCTACCGGCTGAAATGCAAATCCAAGAGGATTGCAAATAGACTTCGTCGTTGACGTTTTACCAAACAGGTAAGCAGTGGCACTCCATCCCGACTTCCCCCAATCCACCGCACGCCGTCCTTGATCCGTTGCTCCGCGAGACGACAACGGACAATCTGCTGCCGCCCTTGGTAGCACATCTGCGGTGGAAGGCGAAAAATGTTTCGCGACGCCGGTTACGTGGATGCGACAGACTTGACGAGACGTCGCGGCGGTTCGTGGCCAAGATGGCGACGGCAGCGGCCAAACGAAGGTGCTGAATCTGGTGCTGGCTTGGTGCTTCGATCACAAGCTGTACGAAGCCGATCCCAGCCCGGCCCGCACTACCTGTTTTTTGGGAAGCGACCGACGGGGGCGACCACGGAATCCTCCGTCGAACTGGCCAGGATCGTCCGTGATGACGATACTCGCAATTGCGATGACGTGGCCGAGTACTTGGAAGCGTTTGTGGATTATCAATCACCGAGCTAAACGTCCCAACGACCGGCTGACTTGCTGCGTTCGATGTTATGCCCGCTGACGAGATTCACGGCGTCGCTCGGTTTCGGAGAGGATCGTCTTGCGTAGACGGATTTCCGAGGGAGTGACTTCGACGAGTTCGTCTTCTTCGATGTATTCGAGTGCCGCTTCCAGGGACAACCTGCGGGCTGGTTTTAGCATGATGTTGTCATCGCTGCCCGATGCGCGCATGTTGGTAAGCTTCTTCTCTTTCGAAGGGTTTACGGGCATGTCGTTGTCGCGGCTGTTTTCCCCTACGATCATCCCTTCGTAAATCACGTCGCCTGGCGACACGAACAAGTCGGCTCGCTGTTGCAAACTGTCCAGGGCGAAACCAACAGCTTTGCCCGGCACCATCGACACGAGTACGCCGTTGGGGCGACGAGGGATATTGCCTTCGACCGGACGATACTCGGCAAAGCGATGATGGATGATCGCAGTTCCTTGCGTCGCGTTGAGCAACCGCGTTCGCAGTCCAATCAGGCCGCGGGCTGGAATAATGAAGTCTGCGTGTGTGTAGTCGCCGTGAGCGGTCATGTGCTCGAGCATCCCGCGGCGTTCGCCGACTAGTTCCATCACCGGACCGAACTTGTCGGTGGGTACTTCGATCACGAGCGATTCAAACGGCTCTTCCTTGACACCGTTATTGTCGTGGATGATGACATGCGGCTTGCCGACGGACAGCTCGAAACCTTCGCGCCGCATCGTCTCGATCAACACGGACAGATGCAAAACACCGCGTCCCGCGACGGCCATCGCGTCGGTGCCTTCGATCGGCCGGACTCGCAAGGCGACGTTTCGCTCAAGTTCTTTTGCGAGACGGGCCTTCAGTTGCCGCGTCGTCACATATTTACCACTGCGACCGACAAGCGGCGAGCTGTTAATGGTGAACACCATTTCGAGCGTGGGCTCGTCGACTTTCAAGCGTGGCAGGGCGACGGGATGCGACGCGGCGCAAATCGTGTCGCCGATCTCAACACCTTCAAGCCCGAGAACTGCGACGACATCCCCGGCCGTAGCAGATTCGACTTCAACTCGCCCAAGTTTGTCAAAGACGTGCAATTTTGCGATCTTGGTATTCACGACCTTATCGTTGGCCTGCATCAGTGCCACGCTCTGTCCGCGTTTGATGCTACCCGACCGAATTCGTCCAACCGCGATGCGACCGACAAATTCGGACCAATCCAACGTCGTCACCAACATCTGTAATGGCGAATCGGGATCGACCTGGGGACCGGGAATCTGTTCCAGCACCATATCCAGCAGCGGGGCCATCGACGTGGTTGGAACTTTCGGATCGGTAGTGGCATAGCCTTCCTTGCCGCTGGCGAACAAGTGCGGGAACTCGTCGTGATGATCGTCGGCTCGCAGTTCCATCAGCAACTCGAAAGCGCTGTCGAGCACTTCCAAGGTCCGCGCGTCGCCGCGGTCGATCTTGTTGACCACGATGATCGGCTTCAAGCCGAACTCCAGTGCCTTCGACAGCACGAACCGAGTTTGTGGCAACGGGCCTTCCGCCGCATCGACAAGCAAAATCGCTCCGTCGGCCATTCGCACGACTCGCTCGACCTCGCCGCCAAAGTCGGCATGGCCTGGCGTATCGATGATGTTGATTTTCACGCCCTTGTACGTGATCGCGATGTTCTTCGCGAGAATCGTGATCCCCCGTTCGCGTTCCAAATCGTTGGAATCCAGGATGCAGTCGCCTTGCAGCTGGCTGTCGCGAAACTGGCCGCTTTGACGGAGCAACGCGTCCACCAGGGTTGTTTTGCCGTGGTCGACGTGGGCGATGATGACAATGTTACGGATGTCTTCGCGGCGCATGGTGGGATAGCCGAGGGTGGTGCGGATGGTAAAAGTCCTTCATCGTACTAAACGGTGGCCCCAATTCGGAAGGCCACGCGATTCGAACGCGTTCGTCCCGCTAGCGGTTTGGCAGCCGCCCAAACGCTCATTCCAGGCAGGAACTTCGCCGACGCGTCTCACTTACCGCTAACCGGGCTCGACTTCCCGATAGCGTATAAGGCCTCGAAAGTTCGTAAATAGATTCGGCCATTCGAGACAGCGGGCGATGCAGAAATCGCCTCGCCGAGATCATTCTGGGCAAGAATTTCGAACTCTGTGCCAGCTTTGACGACCGTAATGACCCCGTTACGAGCCGACAGGTAGACCTTCCCATCGGCATACAGCGGCGACGCACGATGCCGGTCGCGCGTCGTCAGCTTCTCGTAGTATTCCTTGCCGGATTTCGCGTCCAGACAGACGAGGTTGCCGTTCTCGCGGCAGAGGTAGACCAGGCCGTCATGGTAGAGCGGCGACGGTACATCCGGCGTACCGGCATTGCGTTTCCAATGCAAGGCAGCAGCATCCTCCGAAACATCGCCCTTGATATCGGGCCGCAAACTCAAGACTTCCTTCCCTTTAGCCGACGGGACCACGATCATGCCGGGAGTTGCCAGCGGCGAGGCGACAAACCTCAGCGTCGGATGGTACGCCGCGCCATGCGGATTCAAGGAGCAACGCCACAATTCGCTGCCGTCTGTCAAGCTGTGACCCATGACATAGTCGCCGCCATGAGTGATCAGGAATTCACGCTCTGCGTCGCGGTACAGCATTGGCGAAGCGTAGGAATGCTCGTTTTCCTGTGCCGCCCCAGTAATGCGAGGCTGTTTCCAAATCTCTTTTGCGGAGTCGGCATCAAGACAGACGACCATCGCTTCACGCGTCTCTGGTTTGCCCTCGCCATGAATGAACTGAAAATATAATCGTCCGTTATCCAAGACGGGCGTGCTCGTCATACCGAAGGCGATATTGAAAGGACCATAACGGTCCTGCAAATCGAAGCGATAGACTTCGTCGCCGTCCAACGTATAACAGCCGAACATGCCGTTTGCCATCACGGTCCAGACATGCTTTCCGTCCGTACAGGCCGAGGGCGAAGCGGAATTCCCTTCGTCGCCACGGACATCGGTGTTGCCGCTCGCGACCGTCCGCCGCCACTGCTCCTTCCCGTCCGTACCGACACAGATCAGCAACAAGTCGCTTCCCGAAACGCTCGTGACAAAGATTCGATCGCCTGTAACCACCGGCGTCGAACCAGCGGCACCCGGCATTGCCAGCCGCCACGCAATATTCTCCGTCTTGCTCCACTTGGTGGGCAAGTTTGTTTCGTCGCTGACACCATCGAGCCGCGCACCGCGCCACTGTGGCCAGTCGGCATTAACGGCGTTGGCAAGTAAACAGCAGATTGACGCAGCGATCACACAACCAATTATCCGAGTTTTCATCGAGTCTTCTCTTTGAGTTAGTGAGGCCATCTCTCCGTAGCCGAGGTCATGGACTCTCGCGAATTCCGAAGTCTCTCGAGTTGGGCTACGCGGCACGAGTTGTATTCGAGCGACGGCTAGTGTCGCTAAACTCGCGAGGCTGGTCAAGCGATCACTGCCCGCGATTTGCGGCAACGTTTCGGGCCAGGAGCATGCCGGGCCGCGCGGCAGGGGAGATTTGTCTGCTGGAGACGAGTTGCCTCCGGCAGGCTGCGGTCAGTCGCTCGACGATCAATCCACCAGCACCAAGGGACGCTGTGCGGCCACTTCGCGAAACACTCGCTTCAGTTCGTCCTCCTGCTGCGACACGCTGCCAGCAACGTGGTAGTGAACTCCTTGCGTCGTGTCGGCGATGTATTGCATGATGTTCTGATCCGAGTCGGCACTGAAGCTGATGGCGACGATGGGAATCCCCGCCGTCGCCGCCAAGGCTGCTTCGTCGCGAACGTATTGGAAGGGATCGCGGTTGGTGGGGCGATTGGCCATCCCGTCGGTCATCACGACCATCAACTTCTTCGTGCCGAGTCGGGCGTTGTTGGTCAGTTCGACGCGACCTTTCTCCATGCCTTGGCCCATGTTGGTCCAGCCGTCTGCATTACGACTTCTGACGTCACGTAACACACTCGGTAAGTCGAGCGTCAGGCCCGTCGCTAGTTGACCTTCCGTCGAATAAACGGAGAAGCCGACGCGGTCGTTGGACTGAGATTGCTGCAGGACGGAGATAAATGCGGCGACGGCGTCTTTCAAGGCTCCGATCTTGTTGAAGTCACGCATCGACCCGGAATAGTCGAGCACGAGCATGATATCGCGAGGCTGAAACGTCGCGATCGCAGATGCTCGCATGTCGAAGTCGTGTTGATTGAACATCTTGCCGAAGAACATTGGCGCGTTGTTTCGATCAGCAACGACTTGGACGGCGTTGAGTGGCTGTAAGTCCTTCGTGAAGCTTCGCTGCCCACGATCCCAGTGTCCTACCGATACGTTCGTCGCGATATCATCGTCGGTCACGGATGGTCTCGTACTCGCGTTCGCCATGACGTAGCTCCGCGCGGCGACTTCCGCAGCCTGCTGCCCGTTAGCCAATTCGCCAGCTCCTGCCAACGCACCGGCGTCGGCTGCGGCCTGCATGTCGGAGCGGACGCTGGTCATGAAACCTACGTCCAAGGCAAGAGCAAGCATCGCAACCATGACGACCATTGCCAGTGCGGCCAAGACAGCGATCGCACCTTTGCGGCGATGTCGGCTAGTTCGTGGGGCTAGTTTCATGGAGACCTCCCAGTTCCGAGATGATGTGCGAGCGACGGCACAGAACACTTATGCACGTTCGATGCCGCCACGCTCAGCGTTATCCATGATCGGACTCAAGAGTCTTGCTGCGAGACGACTTGCGGCGAATATTGCAACCTCCTTGCGATCGAGAGATGTTGCCGAACGTAAACACGTTCGGCCGCTGATTGTTGAATCTGATGTCAACAAGCAGCAGCGAACTGGCGTGCCAAAGTAACAAGCGATCGTCGGGTAGTGTCCTAAAGGTGTAGTGCGCACAGATCGATAGTCGGTCGAAGTCCGACAACTCTTCGTCTGGTTCTGGATTTTGGTCTATCATGCCACGCATAATACAGCGGGCGGCGTTCTTTGATACGCTGACCCCAAATGGTGGCCGGGGGGGTGACAGACTGACAAAGCCTCAGTTCGGCCTATGTCGCGTCATCGGAATCGCCTTCCTCTAAAAGCCATTCGTTTCCGAAATCATCTGTTGAAAAGCCACCGACCAGCTCTGTGACCACAAGTTCGCAAAATGACTGGTATGCGAGATGTAGCTGATGTACCTCTTCTCGAAGCGACTTGATTGACTGTTCAGAGTGATCAAGATTGACAAGATCTACAAGAGCGTCAGGAACATTCCGGTGGCGCTCAATCACGGCTAACATTCGTTGCGATCTAGCAACAGCATTGCTGGCAACGTAACACACCAACCCAGAATTCTCTCGAAAAAGTAGCTGACCGACAGCTTCCTTGTCGTTTGGAGCTTCGACGAACTGTTTGACGAAGTGCTGCCCGCCTATAGAAATAGGCTGCCGAGCCCCGAGTTGGAACGTGGGCGCGTGAAGTTCTATTGAAGGCTGCGAGGCGCAAGGCTAAGCCAGCCTAGCGGAGAGAAGGGGAATCGAACCCAATCCGTGCGCGGATTCCCTAGGGTCGCTTATAAGACGATTGCGCCGCCAAGTCGCGGGACTCTCTCCAAACGAGAGAGCCGAGGCACACAGTCGGTAACGAAATCCAATGTCCATAAGAAGCAGAAGAGACATTGGTAGTGAACTAGGTTCGCCCTATTCACAAAGATTCAACGAACTCCTCGACGGTCAATCCGGCACCGTTTATAAGCCCGCGCAATGTTCCCTTTTTAAGGGGCTTGCGACCATGAACTGGTACTGACACCACGAATCTATGCCCATCTCTTTTCATGATGTGGTGGCTACCGCTCACGCGAACGACAGCGAATCCGTGCTTCTCAAACACAGCGATGGCTTCCATTCCAGTTACGGACGGCAATTCAGACATTCACGAGAATCCATCGCTCAACACTTCCTTGTGGGCGATCGTAATCAATATCTTCCCACGGAATGTCGGCCTTGCAATCTCGGTAGACTCGAATGGATTCTCGGAATGCGTCCGTAATATTAGCGATGGCTTCTTCTAGTGAATCGCCTTCGCTGACAACACCAGGCAAACGTAAAGCGTGCGCAGTAAATCCGCCATTCTCATCAGGGCAGAGTAAAACACGACACTGATAAGTAGAATCCGTGAAGAAGTGCCATTCTGGGCTATCGTCCAAGGTGATCGTTGACCCCAGTCGTTCAAATTGCGTTTCAACTGTTGCCATCTCATTGTTCTCCGAACTTTACTTCTTCTACCATTACTCGAAACATTCCAAGCAAATCTCCCTGCCACAGCAATTCCAACGCAAACGTGCCTGCCTTATTTGCTGGCAATGGCGGCAAAGGAACAATGAAATCAATTACTGCGAGAGGGTCAACTGAGTTAACTTGGTATTGCGCCTCAAAAATGCCTCTGTCTTCGTCAAGATCGACGTACCGAAGATCAAAGGATTGTTCACCATGTATCTCTGTGAGACTTACGTAGGCATACGGCGATCCAGCGTGAAGTCCACCTGGCATCATTTTCTTTACAGTACCATCTTTCCCTATGATCTCACGCTGAACTTTGTTTTCAAGCGTGTCTTTGCTAATGAATCCAAGCCGATGAAAGATACCAGCAACGACCTTCTTTCCCGTGTGTTTATCCTGATAGACATGATCGGCGAGCAATAGGGCTTGCAAAATCGGCTTCACAAATCTCTCCGCGCAAAAGAAAAGCCGATTTCCTAAGAAAATCGACTGCATCGTCCGCATTGCCAGAACGGTCCCACGTTCTCCGGCCTCCATGCCATCTCTTCCAATGTTTGATATTGACTAACGAAGTGTACTTTGCCGTTGCGCCATCTGCAAGCGGGAAACCCAAGCCATACAAAGAGTTACAGCCTGTAGATCGCTCTCGTGGGTTTTCCGTAAGTTCAACCGTGGCATGCGGTTGGATATACATCGACTAGTCTGACATGCTGCGGACATTAAAAGTTCCCAGCGGCCCCCGAACGCCTCCAATCGATTGGACAGTCCCATGCTCAGCGAGCGAGACAAGTTTGTGCATTCGACTGCACTGGCTTCGATTTCGTCATTCCTGTTGCATTCTCTATCTGCAACTCGTAGGTTACGCATCAGCGTACACTGCTCTATTGGCAGTGGAGGCAGATCCATGGCAGACGATTTCAAACCGGGCGACTGAGTGGTGTTTCGTAACCGCGAGAAAGCCACGGTAATCCGCATCGACGGAGTTGCTGCGTGCGTTCAGCTAGATAACAGCGTTCGAAAGACAACGTCAGTCGCGGCGCTGACGAAGATTAAAAGCGACGAAGAGAAGTCGTAGGTATCGCCACGCGCACTACACCTCTAGGACACTACCGATCGTCGTTGATGTTTGCTCCCATCCGTGCTTTTCAGTAGCATGAAGCGGGTCAAATCCTCTCATCTTCTGGATCGGTGCTTCTGATGCCGGATCGCGACTTGGAACCCGAGTTGATTCAGCGAGCGATTGCCGGTGATCGCGCGGCGTTGTCACAGCTGTTGTTCTTCCACCACGATTCGTTACGGCGACATATCGTTCACGAGACGGCAGGAAGACAACTCGGCGTGATGCTCGCCGATGACATCCTGCAACAAACATTTGTCCGGGCCGCACAAAGTATAAAAACGTTTGAGGACCGCGAACCGGGTTCACTGCGCGGGTGGCTTAAGACGATCGCAACGAACCTTATCAAAGACGCGAGGAAGCGGCGCGGACGCGAACGGCGAGCAACGTCACCACACGCCTCGCATTCGGATGACGGTTCGTTCCTGCAAGCCGTCGAGCGGTTGACCTGCGATCACACGCCGCCCATCAAACGGGCTCAGCGATCGGAGAGCATCCGCCGGATGCGAGTCGCCATGGCCAGTTTGCCCGTGGAGCAGCGCGACGTCGTCGAGCGTTACTATCTTCAAACTCAAACATTAGAGCAGATCGCCGAAGCGACCGGCCGGACGATCGCGTCGATTCGTGGCATTTGTTACCGAGCGCGAAAGAACTTGCGTCGCCTGATGGGCGGTTCGTCCTTGTACTTCAGTAGTTAGACACGAGCTACTTATGTCCGTTAGTTCCTCGAGCCAGCAACGAGCGCGAGTGCGATCCGATCGGGTTCGCGATATCGTCCTCGACGTTGCCGACCGACGAGCACGTGGCGAGCGAATCACCGATGAAGAGTTGCTCGTTGCCAATCCAGACCTTGCCGCACCCTTGTCGCAGGAACTCGCCAAATTGCGACGAATCAGCGGCATCCTGGAGCAAGTCGACGACGCGACCTGTGCCAAGGCCCTCCAACGCATTGAATCCGACTGGGCGCTGGATCGCAGTTCACAACAAATTCGCGACGACGCGCCCTGGTCGCGGGAACACGATCCGCTAACCGCATCGACAGCAGGTGGCAGCGTCGAACGGAGGCGCCGCACCGCATCCGGTTCCCTGCCTGCTCCAGCCAGCATTGGAAGGTATCAGGTGCGGGGCCTGTTAGGCGAGGGAGGTTTTGGTCGCGTCTATTTAGCTTGGGACCAGGAGTTGAAGCGACACGTCGCTGCAAAAGTTCCGCACGCGCACCGTGTCGCCGAGCCCGCCGATGTCGAAGCGTATCTCCAAGAGGCGCGTTTGATCGCCAGCCTCGACCATGCGGGCATCGTGCCGGTTTATGACGTCGGCCGTACGGAAGATGGTTACTGTTACGTTGTCTCCAAGGTGAGGATCTGGCAACTCGCATTAAGCAAGTGAAGTTGGATCAGCTAACGATTGCTCGTGTTGTCGCACAAGTCGCCGAGGCGTTGCACTATGCTCACGGGCAAGGACTCGTGCATCGCGATATCAAGCCGGCCAATATCTTGCTGGACGAACGAGATCGTCCGTATGTGGCGGACTTTGGCTTGGCGCTGCGAGACGAGAGTCTCGTCGAAGGCCGAAGTTATGCGGGCACTCCGGCATATATGAGTCCGGAGCAGGCACGCGGCGAATCGCATCGCGTTGATGGGCGTAGCGACATCTACAGTTTGGGTGTGGTCCTCTACGAACTGCTCACACGGCGTAAGCCATTCCTTGCCGATTCTTACGATGAATTGCTGGCAAAGATCATCGGGGAGAATGTGGTTTCGCCTCGACTGATCGACGAGTCCGTGACCGTCGAGCTGGAGCGGATTTGCCTAAAGGCGCTCGCCAAACGCGCCGCCGACCGCTACGCGACCGCGAGTGAATTGGCCGAAGACCTTTTCTTTTTTGTCAACGCGACGACTGCTCCGTCAACTCCAGTGGTCAGCAGCGACGAGCCAACGGTTCGCGTTGTTCCCAAGGGCCTGCGAGCCTTCGATGCGAACGACGCGGACTTCTTTCTGGACCTTCTGCCAGGCGCTCGTGACCGCAACGGGCTGCCCGAGAGCATTCGACAATGGAAGTTGCGGATTGAAGAACGCGATGTGGACGAGACCTTTTCGGTCGGCTTAATCTACGGACCTTCTGGTTGTGGCAAGTCTTCGTTTGTGCGAGCTGGGTTGCTGCCGTTACTGTCACGCGAGATTCAGACGATTTACGTCGAGGCAACCTCGGAAGACACCGAACATCAACTGCTCCAAAAGCTACGCAAGCAACTTCCGGACTTGCCAGAGGATCTGTCGCTACCAGCTTGTCTGGCGGCGATTCGGCGAGGCGCGTGTTTGCGAGCGGGGGCGAAGGTGTTGCTGGTCATCGATCAGTTCGAGCAGTGGCTGCATGGGCGACAGGAAGAACAACGCCGACAACTTGTGCAGGCGTTACGGCATTGTGACGGCGAGCATTTGCAGTGCTTGCTGCTCGTGCGGGACGATTTTTGGCTCGCGCTAAGTCGATTCATGCACGAGTTGGAGATTGATCTCTTGCAGGGGCGGAACACGGCTTTAGTGGATCTATTCGATCCGATGCACGCACGGAACGTACTCGCTTCCTTTGGCCGATCGTTCGGACGTGTCGGGAGCGAGCAAAGCGAAGCGAGTGCTTCACAGGACGCGTTCTTGGAACAATCGGTGGAAGCTTTGGCCGAGGAAGGCAAAGTGATTCCGGTTCGGCTGGCGTTGTTTGCCGAGATGGTCAAGGGACGATCCTGGACGCCGAACACGCTGCGCGAGCTGGGCGGAGCGGACGGTGTCGGCGTGGCCTTTCTGGAGGAAACATTTTCCGCTCGTGCGGGGAACCTGCAAAGCCGCGCCCACGAGCAAGCGGCACGGGCTGTCCTCGAAACGCTGCTTCCCGATTCTGGGAGCGACATCAAAGGCCATATTCGCTCTTATCCAGCACTGCTCGATATTTCCGGGTATGGGCAAAATCCGCGAGCTTTCAAGGAGTTGATGCGAATTCTCGATAGCGAGACCCGTTTGCTGACGCCGGTTGATTCGGAGTTCAGCGGCGGAGATTCGTCGCCTGGCACTCGATGTTACCAGTTGACGCATGACTATCTCGTCCCGGCACTTCGCCAATGGTTGACCAAGCGACAGAAGGAGACTCCGGTTGGCCGCGCCGAGTTGCGTTTGGCGGAACGCGCAGCGTTGTGGAACGCGCGGCCAGAACGTCGCCAGCTCCCCTCGCTGACCGAATGGTTGCAGATTCGTTTGCTGACGCGTCATTCGCAGTGGACGGCGAATCAACGACGGATGATGCGCGCCGCAGCTCGACAGCACTTGGCGATCACGGTCGTGATTGGCCTGCTGGTGTTGATGTTCCTGTTGGCCGGATCGGAGCTGACGACGCAGGCTCGAAATCTGGTCGTCAAGTTCCGCGCGAGCACGGCACCGATCTGGATGGCACTCGGACAGGAGGAAGCAATCTGGGCGTTGCTAAAGCACGATCCCGATCCAACGCTTCGCACTCGTTTGATTCATCGTCTCAGCCCGTTGGTGATCGACCCCGTCGAGATTCTACCCGCATTGGGCCAGCAGAGTGACGTCTCGACACGGCGCGCGATGCTGTTGCTCGCAGGTGAGTTGGCAGGCGAGCCGAATGAGCAAACCGGTGCCGCGATCACTCGCGAAGAGACATCGCTGACGTTCATTCAGGGCTTGTTGAAGATCTTTGAGGAAGACCCGGATCGCGGGATGCACGCCGCCGCTGAATGGAGTTTACTCCGTTACGGTCAGGCACTTGAAGTGTCGCGTTCAATTCGCGGCACGACCGCCGAGGCGATTCTCGGGGATCGGCAGTGGTATCTGACGACGCAAGGGCAAACGATGGTGATCGTGCCGGGCCCGGCAGAGTTCACGATGGGTTCGCGCAGTGGCGAAGCATCCATTGGAGACGACGAGACGCTTCATAACCAGCAGATCCGACGCAGCTTTTCGATTGCGAGCAAAGAAACTACGATCGCTCAGTTTGAACAATTCCTCTCGGAGAATGCCTCGCACCATTACAGCAAGGTACCACAACCTGAGCTGGCTCTCGACTGCCCGCAAACCTTTGTCTCGTGGTACGACGCCGCCGCCTATTGCAACTGGCTGAGCGAGAAGGCAGGCATCCCACAAGAGGATTGGTGTTATATTCCGAACCAGGACACGGGATATGCAGCCGGGATGACCATCGCCAACGACATTTTCGCTCGCACTGGCTACCGCTTGCCGACGGAGGCGGAGTGGGAGTACGCCTGTCGCGCTGGTGCGACGACGGCTCACTACTTCGGTCGCGACGAATCGCAGCTCGCCAAGTATGCTGTCGTTGCCGAGTCGTCGAGCGGCAAAGTAATGGGAGTCGGTGTGAAGAAGCCGAACGACTACGGTTTGTTCGACATGCACGGGAATGCGAGTGAGTGGTGTCACGATCGTTATCGACCTACCTTGACGACGTATCTCAGCGATTCATTTTCGCCGATCCCAGGGCATGAGCCGCGAGTCGTGCGCGGTGGTTCGTTCCAAGATGGGGCACGCAGAACGCGAAGTGCCGCACGCGGGCAAAGTCTCCCCGGAGATCGCAACGCGGCCATCGGCTTCCGAGTCGCGAGAAGTTACCCTTGACGTAACGACTGTGCTGCACAACCCTTTCTCGTTGGATCGCGGCGATTTACAGACGCTCGGCTGGCTGGTGGGAATAATTCTGAGAGGATTATTCGAATCCTCCCTTGTTAGCTAACGCTGGTTGTTCGCGGGCCTGAACCGTTGGGAGGCGGACACCGAAGATTCGTGGAGAAGTTGTCTTGGCCTTGACCCAAGCTCTGTTTAACGAAATGGTCGACGCGCATGGTGCTGCGCTGTATCGGATTGCGTATCGGCTGGTAGGGAACCAGCATGACGCCGAGGATCTAGTACAAGAAGCGTTCCGTTCGGCGTGGAACAGTCGTTCGCGGTATCGACCGGATCTCGGCGAGCGAGCTTGGCTGGTGACGATTTTGCGACGTCGAGTTGTCGACGGTTGGAGGAAGCGGCGTATGCGAACGATCTCGTTCGACGATGCGGCTCTGGAAGTTGGCGTTGCCGGGGACGATCCGACCGCTCGCGAGTTCGAGGACCACGTCCAGGCCGCACTCGCTCAACTGCCCGATCAACTTCGGGAAACACTGCTGTTGGTCGTGGTTGGCGAACTAACGCATCAGGAAGTTGCTGACATGCTGTCGATTCCAATCGGGACGGTCTTGTCGCGAGTGAGTCGGGCACGGACGAGATTGCGGAAGCTGTTGGT
>CAUJKL010000607.1 GCA_963204995.1 Planctomycetota bacterium
TATAGTCTCTGTTTCAGCGTTCTCCGCTACCATTTCGCTGCGCCGAACGTATTGAGTGACCGACGTATTCTCCTGAAACGGAGCCGTACCGGGAAAGAAGTGACAACTGTCGAATTCCCAATCCTGCGGCGATGGCATCGGAGCGGTGGCAGTACCAGAGATCACCCACAACCGTCGGCACTCTGAGCGAATCTCACTGAACGTCAAGCGTTCCTGCAAACGCAATACCGGCCCACCCGCGAAGAACGACGCTCCCGACTCGTCATCCAGCAACCGTAATTGGTCTCGCTTCTCGCTATGAAATTGGGCGGGGAAGTAGACCAACGTCGACTGAGCCACAACCTGATCGTCGTCGCCCAGTCTCGAGTCGACAAAGCGAGCGGCTGCTTGAATACCCGGTCGCGCCCACACGTCCAACGACCGGAGATGCCACGCGTGGAAGAGTATCAACGAGGCCACCACCATACCTGTCAGACCGACAAGGATCGCTCTCTTCTGGATCCCCGCGAGTAGACCGGCCACGCCAATCAGCCACAGCACTTGCGTTATCGCGAAGTAACGCGAGACAACGACGTTCGTTCCCACGAGCGAGTACGCTACCGGCAGCCCGGTGCCGAAAGTCATCACGCTCGCCAGATATCGACTACCAAACGAAACACGACGCCATAGATTTACAACGACCAGCAGCAACGCAGCGGCGCACATCGCCGACGCAACACCCGTCAAGACCCGTGATGATGCGACCAAATCCGCCGCCAACGCCAGAATGTCGTGGAAGCGGAGTTCTTGTGTCCACCAACCGTCGGCAACCCGTTGCCTTTGCCGAAAGAAGATCGGCAACCATAAGACCCAACCGCCCAAGATAAGGATCGTTGCGATGGCGCATCCCCGTAACTTATGCCTTCGTGGGCAATCATCCTTTTTGAATGCCCACGTTGCGAGGAAGAAACACTGACCGGCGACAGCAAACATCGCGAAGTAGTGGGTGTAGAGCATGGCGAGCGAAGCGAGGCCGAAGCACACCCAACGCACGATCGACGCTGGTTTAGCCAACGCTCGCATCAGCAACCAACTGGACGCCACGGTCAACAGCACCAGCAACGGATACATGCGAGCTTCCCACGCCAGTCGAATCTGATACGGACTGAAAGCGAATAGCAAGCACGCCACCAGCCCAGCATCACGAAAGTTACAAGTAGGCCCAAGCAAACACGTAGGCCGGGACAAGGCTTTGCGCAGCTCCGGCAGCGGCACAACGTCTGGCACATGCCGGAGCTGCGCAAGCTGGTTCCGGTCGACATTCGCTGCCTCGCGGCAGCATAAAAAAATGAACGGCGGCGTGGGCATCGCGATGACAACATTCATACTGCGCAGCGCCGTCACCGACTCGCCCCACAATCCGATCCACGCTTTCAGAACGGCAAAGTACAGCGGGGGGTGCGTGTTGCGCGACAAGCTGCGGAGCATTGCATCCCAAGGCAGAATCGACGTCCGCCAGGACATCGCTTCGTCAAACCAAAAGCTCTGCTCCAACAGCCCCACCCATCGCACCCCGCCAGCGAGAAGACAAGCCACGATCAGACACACTATCTCGCGTCGAATTGCCGATGTCATGGCGTGCCCCTGACTATCGATTGACTTTGATATTCGGATGATCCTGCTCGAACTTCTCTATCGCACCATCGCTAACGCCCCGGCACTGCCAGATCGACAAGTGTTCGAGCGCGGGCATCTCGCCCAACGCCTTCAAGCCAGCGTCGGAAATCATCGAGCCGTCCAGGCTCAAACGCTGTAGACTACTCATTTTCGCTAGCGATTTGCAGCCACGATCGGTGATGCGAAGCCGATACAACGACAGCTCCTTGAGCCTAGGCAGATCCGCCAGCGCTTCCACTCCCTCGTCGGTCACGACCGTTTCGTCGAGCCGCAGAAAGACCAGCGACGGATAGTGCTTGACGAGTGTCTTGACTCCGTCATTGGTGATCTGCGTGCGGCTCAACGACAGGTTTTCCAACCCCGGTAACGGCCCGATCGCTTGCAATGCGGCATCGGTAATCGGTGATCGATCCAGATTCAGCTTCTTCAGGCCCGCCAGACCATTTAACTGGGCCACGAGCGATTCATCGGAGAGAGGCGTTTCTCGAATATCAACCGATGCGGACAAGTCGTCACGAACCTCGTCGACTCGACTTAGAAATATCTGGTCGTTGCTTTGTTGGCAACCAGTCAACAATAGCCAGACGAGGCACAACGTTATCGAGGCGATGCTTTTTGTCATCTGCTCCCCGTATTGTTGAAACCATTTCGCGCGATAAACAGAGCGAATTTGTCGCTTTGATAACCAATTGGCATGGCACTCTCACCAATCCCACTGCTCGATGACACGAGCGTCCAAGCAGAGCCCGTCTCGCACGGAAATGCGTAGCGGCGTCGTTGCAAACCATTCTCGATTCTGCCAAAGATGTCCCACTTTGCATCCACGATCGGATAGCCGATCGATGAGTTCGTCGCTTTCCGATCCATTAATTGCCACTAGGGCGGTCTTTGCGAGATTGACTTCTTGTGGTGTTCTCTCGATTTGTCTCATCACATCGTGACATACCTGGCAATCGTGACGAAACAAAAGGATTTCCCATGATCCTCGGGAAAGGTCTCCTTCAATCTTCACTTCGTTAATCAGGGTGAACGGTTTCCCGGGCCAACTCGTCGGATCCAGGACGACGAGCTTCCCGAGCTCTTCGTCGCCTTCTGTGCGAACAAAACGAGACTGCCCAAACATCGCAACTGCAATCAGACTGGTCGCAACGATGCCTCCGGCGACAAACTCGCGAGATGTTGGCGGTGAAGTTCGTACCTTGATTGCCCCGCGCGGTATCGTCAACAACACGGTTAGTATTGCCGAGTCAAATGTGAGTGTGAACCAAGGGCTGACGTTGATCGCCCCGAAGCACCCACAAGATGTTGCGCCACCTAACGCCTTGACCGCTGATACGCCTGCCAACACCGCGAAGCCTACAACTGTGATGCGCCACGTTAGAATGTTCGGCGTTCCAATCGTGAGCCACATTCCGATTGTCGACTCAGCGACGATGAGTACGTACGCAACGACCTCAACAGTTGAGTCTAACGGCTGTACGACTGCGTGATGTGCTTTCAAGCATGCAGTTATAAGCAAGACCGCGCCCACTACTGGTTGAAAACGCGACCAGACGCTTGGCGAATTTAGGTCAATAGGCGGATCATAAGTCGAAACCGTGGCATGTCTTGGATCGCCGACGTTTGCGGACGACCGATCGTTTCCAGCACTTTCGCCGACGTTTCCACGCCGCCGACATTTCCAATCCTTATCGGGAAGTTGCATCATCCGCTTCGTTGCTCTCGCTCGTTCGCCTCGAAGTCCCGAGCAAATAATGAAACGCAAATGGGATAAGCGACATACTAAGAAACATCATAGGGAAATTGACGAGAATGCCTCCAGTGAATGAACCAATGATGCTCATTACACACACTAACAAAAGCGTCTTACGCCTTACTTTCGGTATTGCAAGCGAGGATCTCGCCACAGCATCCCTTTTCCAAACTGCTACACCACAAATCAAAGCATTGAAAACGATTGCAAAAATACAAGTCGTCACCATCACAGTCGACTGAGGGGTAGAGGCTATAAACGATATGTAAACAGCCATTAGCCCGCTGACGCACAGACAAGTTACGATAGCGAAACAACTACCCAGTACTCGGCGATTCATACTCGCTTCCTCTACAATACTGGTGACGACTCGATATCTTTTCCACACCCAGGTCCGCGTTTACAGTTAGGAAGTTGAATCCACGCTCCGTCAATTCGGTGCCAGCGCGGCTGGATGTCCAAGCGACCGGCCGCGACGCACTATCGTCCGATACTTCATGAAAGCCGTGGGATGTCGCCCACCGACTAGTGTCTTCCGAACAGGTTCTAGGAGCCAGGGCAACCTTGTTCGCACGACTCGCGTAGGGCTTGAGCAGTACCCACGGCATTTTCGTAAGTTTGATTCGCCGAAGCAACACAGTTAGTGTGCGTCGCGGTTGCCTGATTCTGAAGTACTGCTAAAGCCGCTGCACATCCCGCTTGGATGGAAAAGTATCCGGCTGTGCATGCTCCAACGCAAAAAGGAACCCCCGGGCCTGTTGTGCCACACGCGAGCACACAGATGATGTAACCTGCAGTTGCGCCAGACATACACGCGGCAAAAGTTGCACCAGCTGCATTCATGTCAATTTGGAGTTGTGTATTACAGCTTGGCAGGTCAATATTGTCGCGCTGGTTCGCGGCCGACTGAATTCGAATGTTGTACTCGTTCGCACAGCGGTCAAGGCACTCTTGCCTCGTCTCGGCGTAAACCGAGCAAGGTTCGGCGGAAATCAACAACACGATTAGGAACAGTGACAATATTTTCTTCTCAAGCATAGTCGAACTCCCTTACTAAAAAATCAAATTGGCCGCTTCTTCCAAATGGCGATCCCGGCGACCACTACGAGAATCGCTAAGAATACCCCGGCGAGGATCGTTCGAGTCTTTGTCCAAGGCGTGACATGGATGGGACGCGAGCCCATTTCAGCTAGAGCCTTATCTTTTGCTTCATCAACACGGCGCTTAAAATCTTCCTCGGTCATCCCCGGAGGCACGGGCGCGATTGCCAGCCCTGTTTTCGGATCGATTTTGATTGGCCCGAGAGGCTGTGGTTCGCTCGACTTTGGTTGAGTAACGTCCAGTACTGAAGCAACATAGGCAGCCATCGAGGCTGGCTTCAATACCTTTGCACCGTTCGGAGGCAGAAACAGGTCATTCGGGAGTGCGGACGGCTTCGCAATGTCGGAGTAGAGCGACTGTGTCAGCCGCTCACCAGACGACGCGTACGACTCCAAGCCAACCAAGACGTACGATTCCATATCGATGTATCGGCGACTTTCTATGGGGATCATATCGTTGGCGCTTTCCGGCACTTGCTTGAGTAGCATCGCCATTACGTCGGAAGGCACTTTTTTTGCGAGCTCAAAGCAACGCTTACCGTTGAATTCCACAATACCATTTAGGACGAATGTCCCCACCACGGGAGTGCCTCCCAAAGACTGTGAAATTCCAGTAGCTTGCTGAACTACAGATTGTTGCATGAAGCTTGTATCAATAACGATACCTTTGTCAGCGTAGATTTCGTAGCTCTCTGCTCCCACGGCGATACGGACGACGTTCAGAGGTTTCGGAGTTTCCATCCGCATCGCCAAGACATCATTCGACATCTTCTTCTGGTAGACGACAGACTCTACTCCGTTAGTCATTAGCCGAAATTGAATCGGGGCCGCCATCGCTACAGCAGATTTGTCAATTATTTCCTGAGCCGTTTCCTCAGCTAGAGTAATCCCGACTAGAACTCCGTATAACCAAAGCACACCGAGTATCCTACGAACACCGTCCAAATGCCTAAATGTTCTTTGCTGAGAGCAAGCGATTTTTATCAACACAACGGTCCTCATTACTGCAATGATGAGAGAGATTCGGAACGGATCGTGTCGGAAGCTCGCGAACGCACCTGTATCGTGTGCATCGGGTAGCGCTGGTCGTCGAACTCGAAAACCACGAAATCGAACGCGTCCCCTCCCGTTAGCACTGCATTGCGAACCGCGAACTCAAATACGAGCGAATCGTCCGTTTGTTCCACCAAACGCACTTCGACCAGCGCTCGACTGGTGTCGACGCCTTGATATGCGGCCAATAATCCTGGCAACTCGGATCTAATCGTGACGCGCTGGGTGGTTTCGCGATCACCCGCGACGAATGTAATCGCAGCAGGTTCCGTCCAGAGAGGACGCGGGAGGGTCGCTTTCAAGGTCAGCACAATGTCTTTAAAGGCCGAAACAGGTGAGTCTGTCGAGACAATCAACTGGCCTGTCTGGGCTCCGCCACGATATTTCGAGAGAGAGAATCCCACGGCGAGTACTTCACCAGGTTGCACTGTTTTGCCAATCTTAATATCCGTGTCGTGACAGCCGCAGTTTCGATGAAACGATGTCACCGTAAACGCCTTCCCTGAGTCATTTTGTATTGTAAAAACGTACGTGGGTGCGGTGTCGCTGTCCAAGATGCCGAGATCGATGGAATGGTCTTGCGAAACATTGAAGGTGGATTCGCGGCAGCCTATTGCCACGAGTGCTGCGACCGCAGTGGACCATAGGAGAACTGACGACGCGTTCGTCTTGCCGGTCAAACGTGCTTCAAAACAATGCCGGTGCGACGCAAGCGTACCTGGCCATCGCAGTTCGAAATAGCTCATCTCGCTTCTCCACGAGCCTGGAAGGTGCAGCCTGGCTTCCATCTCCGGTAGGCCCACAACGTCGCAAACGCGTCGATGCCGTCTTTCGGGCGAATCTTCTTTCCCGCATTCGCATCACGCGGCAAATACAGTATTGGTACGTCTCGAATGCACAAGCCAAGGCGAATTGCCTTCGCGGTAGACTCCGGGCAAAACTCAAATCGCTCGCACTGCAAATCCAGCGATCGCAACGTCTCCGTTAAGAATACTTTGTAGCAGGTGGCTTCATCGGTGATCTTCTTGCCGTAGAGCAACCAGACAACGAAGTTCAACAGCTTGACACCAAGATCAAACGGTCGTCGTCCCGAAAAGTCATTTTCCGGATTGAGATACCGCGAGCCATAAACAACGTCCGCCTCGCCCGCGAGCAGTGGTTCGAGCAGCTTTGGATAATCTTGTGGGTCGTACTCCAGATCGCCGTCTTGAATGATCGTGTACTGACCCTTGGCGAATTCCAGTGCCGTGCGAATGGCTCGTCCTTTGCCGCGGTTCTTCTCGTGGAAGTGGGCTTCGATGCCAGAGCATACGGCGAGTTGTCTCAGCAAGTCGGCGGTGCCATCGGTCGAGCCATCGTCGACCCCGATGATTTGTTTGTCTACCGGAGATTCGTAGACCCGTTCGAGAATCGTCTCCAACGTGTTGACTTCGTTGTAGACCGGAACAATCACCGTCAACAGCGGTTGAGCGATCGAGGTGCCCTGACCTGGGGCACATTCAACTGCCTGATTCGTAGTCGTGACGGATGCCATGTTCTACTCCAGATTGTCTTGAGGGATGTGAGCTCCTCTTCAACGAACCTGAATCTACCGCGTGTCAACCGTGATGCAACTAGTCATTTTGTCTATGCCATTCGTCATTTGGGATCTCGCGCGGATTATTCACGGCATCCGCAGGCCGTATCAAGCAAGCCATTGCTGCGCCGGAACTTCGGTCGCAAATCGCGGCGGTCTCAGTGGCACGAAGCGTTCTAGTACAAATCGGTTTGCGCAGCTACGGCATGGGATTGCGACCTCGGTCCGGCCTACCGTCAATAATCCGGATTAGCCACGTCGAGCTTCTTCGTAGAGTGCAACCACGATCAAAATCACGAGTTCCTGAGTCGAGTCGGCGTCGAACTTTTTTCGTAGGGTACTGATCTGATTGCGGACGGTGTGCCAGGACACGCCCAACTCGTGTGCAACCTGCTTTGGCTCCTTCCTCTCGACCAATAAATCCAAGACTTGGCGCTCGCACGGCGGCAGTTGGGAATACGTGCGATAGATCACCTCCCAGTCGATTTCTTCTCGGTGCAGCGGAGTGAGTGAATGGGTTGCTTCCCGCGACTCAATCTCCTTGCGTCGTTCACTTTCAGAACCTGCCGCCATGAACTACGCCCCCACCGGTTTGAAATCGCAAATCGCAAATCGCTGACCGCTGACCGCTGACCGCTGCCCGCTGCCCGCTGACCGCTGACCGCTGACCGCTGA
>CAUJKL010000608.1 GCA_963204995.1 Planctomycetota bacterium
CCCTTCAGCCTCGCCACTTGAACAACCAGTCGCATACCCGACGCGACGTACTGCCTGACCACTGCAACCGGCAGCTCATATCCAGTCATCGCCACCATCATCTCGAGCCGGCCTAAGGCATCGCGAGCGCTGTTGGCGTGAATCGTGGTTAACGAGCCCTCGTGACCGGTATTCATTGCTTGCAACATGTCCCACACTTCGACACCGCGGACCTCGCCGACGATAATGCGGTCGGGCCGCATGCGGAGGCTGTTGCGGACGAGATCGCGTTGCGTCAGTTCTCCCGCACCCTCGCTGTTCACCGGACGCGTTTCCAAACGGACCAGGTGTTTCTGCTGGAGCAGCAACTCGGCGGAATCTTCGATTGTTATTAGACGCTCGTTCTCAGGGATCGCCTTGCTCAACACATTCAGCAGAGTCGTCTTGCCAGCACCCGTTCCGCCGGAGATCAACAAGCCGATTCGGGCTTCCACCGCCGCCTGTAAAAAGTTCGCCATGTCCGATGTCAGCGATTGCTTGGCAAGCAGGTCGTCCAGAATCAGCGGCCGATGTCCGAAGCGACGAATCGACAAGGCGGGCCCGTCCAACGACATGGGCGGAATCACGGCGTTCACGCGGGAACCGTCCGGCAACCGCGCGTCGACCATCGGACTGGCCTCATCGATACGACGGCCCAGCTGCGACACGATCCGGCGGATGATGCGTAACAAGTGGTCATCATCGGCGAACGTCGTTTGCGTCAACTCCAATCGGCCGTGCCGCTCGACGTATACGGTGTGCGGGCCATTCACCAAAATGTCGGTGACGGCAGGGTCGTCCATCCACTGTTGCAGCGGACCAACGCCGTAAATCTCGGCGATCAGCTCTTCCAGCAATCGCTCGCGATCAACTCGCCCCAGCAGCTCCCTTCTTGTCTTGCAGACCTTGGTCGCCAAGAGACGAATCTGTTGGTGCAAGCGAGATTGATCCTCCTCCTTGACGTTCGATAGATCCAGCGACTCGACCAATTGCCGATGGATGACGGACTTGATCTGTTGAAACTCGCGCTCCAGCGGATCGATATGCTCTGGCAGGTCCGTTTTGCGGATCTGCGTTGGTTGCGTTGCGGTACGAATCACACTTACCTCGATTTTTCTTGCGTCGCTACTTGGCGGCAGCACTGGTGTTAAAACTGCCCGCCTTTTGCAGCAACTGCTTAGCCACCGAGCGGAAGCAACGATTGATTTTCTTCCAACCCGATCCGCTGACAATTAAACCGCCACGGTGCATTGCTCGATTGACGCTCCGCGCATCATTGGGAATCAACCCGATCGCCCGCAATCCAAGCACCGACTCGATTTGTCGCAACGGCAGTTCAGCTCCCTGGCCATAGCGATTCACCACCAACTGAAATCGCTCCTTGGCCAATCCGTGGTCGACCGCCCAATTGATCGCGCGATACGCTCGGCGGACGGCCAACACATCGGGGCGAACGACCAACGCGATGACGTCCGACAATCGCATCGCCTCCAACTCGCAGTCCGACATGCGGCCTTCCAGGGCCAGAACGCTGACCTTGCGACAAACGCGAGTCAGAATCGCGGTGCGTCGCACCGAATGGCGGTCGAGATGCTCGTTATCGTTGTCGGGATCGTTGGCCAGGACGTCCAACCCCGTGACATATTCGCTGAAGCTGCTCTCCAAGGTTGTCGTGTCCAAGGTTCTCCACCGTCGACAGACATCACCGGAATAATAATCCGCCTGCAGATCGAGCACGATCGCCATGTCACTGGCTTCCTTGGCCAGCTCGATCAAGGCAACTCCGCCCGATCGTTGAGTCGCGATCGCTCCCGCTAGATTGCAAGCGACCGTCGTACCGCCACTGCCCGAAGTCGGGGCAAACACCGAAATGACATGACCGCGTTTCCCCGCGAGAACGCCGCCCAACAGAGATCGCTCCAGCGCATCATCGAGCGCCTCGCGCAAATTGGTCTCGTCCAACACTTCCGAGATCCCAATCTCGCGTAACCGGCTCAGCGTGCGATCGTCTTGTCGCGAGCCAACGGCCATGATCGGTGCCGAAGTCAGCGCTCGCGCACCGCGAATGGCATCCCAAGACTGCGACTCGCGTTGATCGAGTCCCACTAACACGAGGTCGGCATCGCCGCCACCCAGCCGTACCGGCAACGCATTCCACGGAACGCAGTCGTTGCTCCCACACTCCAATCCGCTGCCCATGAGAATCTGGCGCAAATCCCGAGAGTTTGATTCTGGCGAATGAGCAAAGATAACACGCATCGACGACTCCAGTTCCTGTATAGCAAGGCTTATTGAACGAGACAAACTTTCGCCAGCCACGGATTGCGCGGTTGACCGGTGCGCACCAGAGCCGTGCTGGTGGAATACAAGCAAGGTTGCAGAACGGCCGTTAGACGCTCGCCGTCCACCGAACACGCGAGTACCTTCGCGGCTACAAAGGAAGTAACGCGACAGGCGACGCCGTCATTGGCATCCGTGACTTGTCCGCCCAGCATCCACACCCGGGGCTGTCCGGCGATCGTATGCAGTGCGTTGCCCACATCGCGAAGCGTGGCCGTCGAAACCGTGGGAGTGGACAAATCCAGGGGGCGGCTGGGATCTTGGCTCAAGGCGATCGATTGACTGGGCAGGTTCACCAGATCGGATTTGCGAATACCCGAAAGAATGTGGTCGACGAGTGTGGGCGGGGCAATCTCGCGGTGGTCGATCAGGATCGTCGCAGCGGTCGATTGCATCGAACAGAGCCTCGCCCCCGTGATTATCTCGCTGGCATCCGTGGCGATCTGAATTGTCACAATCGAGGACGTTGCTACCTGGTCGTTCCACAAGTCGGTGTCGAGTACGATCGGCAGCACCGGAGCACGGGCGGTCGTTGAGGCAACGAAGCCATACACGCGTTGGTCCAATACCGCCTGCGAGGCGATCCGCAGATCCGCACCAGCCAAGCCCAGCGCCCCGCCCACCACACGGCTGACGGGATTGCCGCGTTGCTCGGTGAACGAGGCCTGCACGGTCATCGCAACTGCGCCGGAGCGGTCATTGAACGACATGTCATCTTCCGTCAGAGTCACCGCCTGGCCGCCCACCGTGTTCATCGCCGCATACTTGCAGACTCGCGTGACGCAGTGCTGCATCTGTCGCTCGGGAACCGTCTGTGCCTGATGTGCCGAGTCGACCGCAGGCAACCCCAAATTCTGCAGATGGGGCGGCAGTAAGGATCGGTCCCACAACTCGGCGGCTCCGGCCAGCGCAGCGGCATCCGCAGCCGATCTCGCTTCCGTTTCGCAGCTTTGCAAAATCGCCAGATCGACCGCGACCGCGACGAAGGCAAGCAGCGTGGACATCCCCACGATCAACCCGGCCGTCGTGAGGCCTTTTGCGTGACGATGATGACGTCGTACGCCCAACATGTAGTTTTTCTCTCCCATCACCGTCATTCTTGCTTGCGAAGCCCTGCGGAAAAACTCGGACGACTTAGTTCGAAGTCACCAAAGGACTTCCGGCAGCGTCGAAGACATGCACTTGGCGCGAGCCGCCGCGATAGATTTCCGTCCTAAAGGGCTCCTCCGGCACCTTGAGCCCCAGCAATCCTTCGAGTGTCATGGAGTCGAACGGCTGGAGCACCGTTGATAGAGTCGCTTGCGTGTCGAATTGCCTGACCGGCGCGGTCGAGGCACCGATTGCCTGCGACCCGACCGGTTTTGTGAGAGTCGTCCGCGAGTCCGAGTTGTCGAGCGCCGCATCGATCGGTTGCGATTCTGCGGGAGTGGCCTTGGTCGCTGCGCCGGTTGATACCTCCGCTTCACCCGATCCCTGAAAGGCGGAACCAGTTGACGATTGAGCCGAAGCCAGCGGCAGCCCTTCGTTCATGCTGCGGGGAGCGAGTGTGATCTCGCCCCGCCCCTCGACCGTCCGCAACACACTGGCTTGCTGAAGGGTGACTGCCAAAGTCACACGAGGCGGCGTGGTGCGAATAGAGTCTTGATCATTCCCCAGCCGCAGATCGATGAATCCAGGCGTTCCGGCTCGATACGATTGCGGCTTTTCCAAGGCGATGACTTCGACGCCTTCGAACAGCGTCATCGTGGCCTCGGGGATGCGTACCCTTGGGTCCGAAGTGCCCGCTTGTGCATTGGTACGGAACAGAACATCGACGAATGTCCCCGGCGCGGTCATGCCGCCGCGAATGACCGGAATCTCCAGACTGACGGCACGGAAACCGGGTTGGAGCGATTCGCTCAGATTTGGCTGGTCCCCTTGCAAGAACATCGACGTTGTCAGGAAGGCCTTGCCGCGTTCGACGGGCCCCTGCAAGACGCGTCCGATAATCTGTTCGGGTGCGAGCATCACGGTCGAATCGGCTAGCCCCTGCGACGCCATTTGCTTCTGCGTCATCCGATGCAAGGCGATATCGTGCAGCACGATCTGGCGACCCACCGGTAGATCGACGGCCGCCAAGGGCACCGTTAACGTCGGCGGCGGGGGTGGCAAAGGAGGAGGATCCGGGAGAAATAACGCACGCAAGCCGTAAGCCCCGAGCAACCCTGAGACGATCGCGACGGCCCCAATTGTCACGCTTCCACTTGACTGCATTTCCCGCTTCTCCTTAACCGCAGGTTGGCATCTCTTGTGCCAGCTCCTGCGCTAAACCTCATGGTTTGCATCACCTCCTTGTCAACGCAAATTCGTATTTAGCCACACCAGACCGCAGTATCAGCTTCCTCGCCTGGCCGCAGTCCAGTCACACTCTTTCATCCTCAGCACACCCAGAATGGACGCCTCGTTCGTCCACTGATTCAACTAGTTTTCTGGTCGGACGAGGCGTCCAACCTACCGCGGTACACCGCTCGCTATTCCTTCCGCATGACCGTCGATGCCTCGAGCACGCCCGTGAGACGAAATCCGAACGCCTTCAGCAAATCGGGGGCTGCATCGGTCATGGGCAGTTGTATCGTGACTCGACAGGATTCACCGGTAACGCCGCCGTCGTCACAGATGACCGTGACGGCCGCAATCAACTTCTCGTCATCCAAAGCTTCGCGGATCGCCATCCCCACCGCGTCGCTGCACTCCCCCGGCGACACCGAACAAATGCGAGCGCCGACACTGCTGGCGTGCTTGATCTGGTTGTAAGTAGAAATCAGCAAACTCGTCTCGACCATGCCAAAAACAAGCACCATCATGACGGGAAAGGCGATCAGCATTTCGGCACTGAGCAACGCTCCTCGCCGCGCTTTCGATCGACGACCTGATTTTGTGATACACGCCGGTATCATTCTACTTCCTACTTCATCAAAAATTCGGAGAAGAACAGAACCACCCAGGTGGCCAGCGCGGCCGGAACTCCGAACGGCATCAGCCGCCGTCGAACTCGCTGGCGCTGCTGGTCGCTCTCGCTTCGCGGCTGCTCGCTCTTCTCTAGATAACGCGCTCGCGTCTGCATCATCCCGGTATCAATAAAGCCCCGAGCAAACACCAAGATCCCGCCCACCCCGATCAGCAGTGCGCTCACGATAAAAACCTGAAACGTCAACAC
>CAUJKL010000609.1 GCA_963204995.1 Planctomycetota bacterium
CAGCCCCAGGTGACCGATCCAAACCCTGGTCGCCTCATTCAACCCTTCTACGACACGCAAGCCAAGAAGGCTCATCGCGAAGACAAACTATCATCTACCCACCACTTAACCGTGCTATCACCCACATGCTGCCACGCTAAAGTAAACGACATAGATGTGGGTAATACTCAGGGTAATGAGGTGGGGCGCATCGATCTGGAGATTTCTCAGGACGGGGCAGCTGACCGGGCGGCGGAATTTGTAAACCAGTACGCACCGCCCCAACTTGATGCCGAGCAGAAATGGAAGAAGGCATTCGATGAAGCCAAAAAGTCCGATCGGAAAGTGTGGGCTTGTATCGGAGGACGATACTGTGGCCCCTGTTTTCGGCTGGCGCGATGGCAAGACGATCATCGAGACATGTTGGCACAGGACTATGTCATGTTAAAGATCGACGACTTTCACGATCAGAATGGCCGCCAAGTGGCGGAACACTTGACGCGCGGTCGCCAGCATGGGATTCCGTTCCACGCCATCTTCGACATCGATGGCGAGATGCTGATCGACAGCGCAGGACCGCTCGGCAACATCGGCCACCCCAGTGGTTACGAGGGGAAAAAATATCTCCGGAAAATGTTGCTTGAAACTCGACAAAGACTGACCGACGCCGCGATTGACCAGCTTGTCGACAGCCTGAGTGATTAACCGATCGCGACACGCTCAGTGCGTCGCCAAAATTCAATTAGAGAATTGCGGTGCTTGTTGGATTCCATGCTTTAGCGTGTATTCTCAGCCTCGGAGAGGTTGTGAAAAAATCGTGGGATAGGCTTCCAGCCTGTCATTTTCCCCGTATTTCTGACAGGCTGGAAGCCTATCCCACCCAATAAAATCACAGCCTCGGAGCGAAAGCCGCCATCTACTTCCGCAGACTCAGAACTCCTGATCCGGCAGAAAATACCGTGAACCATAATTCGTGGTCGCCTTGAATTCGTGGAGTCAAACCGGCTGACCCCACGAATTCAAGTCGACCACGGATTGGATTTTGGTATCACCTTAATCTCCCGCTGCCTTGTCGAGAATCCGCTGACTCCCAGAGTTCTCGGCTCCTGGATCAGGAGTTCTGAGACTGCCCAACAGTGGCAGACCCAGATCGTGGCAGATTCAGATCCGATTCAGTTTAACTGTGGTCGCCGCTACAATAGAGTACCGTGTTCTACGCGGAGGTACTTGGGAGAAGTTGATTGTTGCGTTCCATCGCTTTCATCGTGTGGTGCCTGTTTGGCGCGAGTGGAATTCGTCTCGCGGCGGCCGAGTTGCCACCGGAGTCGGTCTTGCCGGGTCAGAGACGCTTGGAGAGAGAGTTGCCCGCCGAGACAGCCTTGCCAAAGAGCTGGCAACCGGCTCCCGGCACACGAATCGGAGACGAAATTCCCGCGGAACTTGCACTGCCTCCTAGCATGTTGGTGGCACAAGCTCGCGGCGGCGAGGAAATCCCTGCCGCTGGTGATCGAGCGGAGTTTACAATTGGCCGGCCGCCTGCTGGTTATCCGTGGCTAAGGATGAACTTCGACGGTCACACCGGTGCGATCCGTGCTGTCCGGTTTACGTCGGACGGCGATCGAGTCTGCTCGGCGGGTGATGACAAAGCTGTGCATGTTTGGACTTCGCCCGATGGCGATGCCGTGCAGCACGGCAACTGGATGCACGAGCGGACGATTCGCTGGCAGATTGAACGCGGGCCGCGCGGACGGATCTATGCGTTGGCGACTGGCGGGGATCTTCTCGCGTTGGCCGGTCATGGAGCCACTGGACGATTGGGCGAGATTCTGCTGGTTGATCCCGCGACCGGCGAGTTGAAGCGTGTGCTCACCGACGAGCAGCATGGGCATCTGCAAGTTGTCACGGCGTTGACTTTCGCGCCCCCAGGCGGCCCGCGCCGCCTGGCATCCGTGGACGTGACGGGCCGCGTCGTCGTTTGGAGTGAAGACGCACAGACCGGGTTGTGGCGGGCGAAACGGCTGATCGATTCCGACTCGGCGGTCTATGGACAAAACCAGGCGGAACTGCTGGAAGCCGCACGGAGAATCGGCGCGATCGCCTTTCTCGGTCCCCAGCACGTGGTTGTGCCGCAATTCGAAAAACAGGAACGCGCTTCGTCCGGCGCAGCGATACTCGTATGGATGCTGCATCGCGTGGATGTGGAAACCGGTGCCGTTGAAGCGTTGTCCGCACAAGGCGTTCACTATCGAGGCGTCAGCGCGATCACGGCATCAGCCGACGGAGCGCGTCTCGTTTCCGCAGACTCCGTGGGGCGTTTGCTGTTCTGGGACGTCGCGCGGGATCGCGTGCAAGTCGTACGTCAACGGGCCGTGGCAGTTGCCATCAGCCTGACTGCGGATGGAACGCGATTGACAGTCGGGACGGCTCGCTCGCCACAGTTGAATGGAAAGTCGCTCGTCCAAGTTTGGAACACCCAACGGATCTCCGCACCCGAAGTGACGTTGCAGCTGGAAGCGGTCGACGATGTCATGGGGATCGACATCGATCCGCGCGGTTCGCGAATCGCGTACGGTCAAGCAAACGCTTTGATCGTGCGGAATGTTGCGGCGAACCGCGAAGCGGTGACGCTACGTCCGCCCGTCCGTCCCGTATTGCGTGTCGCGTTCGCGAAAGATCGCCCGTACTATCGCTTGGCCGTCGGAAGTCGGACCACCGCAGCAGGCAAAGTCGAGCTGGAAAACACCTTCGATCTGCAGCAAGCACGATTGGGCGACGAGAACACGATTCGCGACGTCGAGTGGCTATCGGATGCGACGTGGCAAGCGGATTGGGAGGCACGAAAGTTGGTCGAGGGCGGCGATGAAGTTTTCGTGCTGTTTGAAGGAAACCAGCGCCGCGCGCGGATTCCTCTCGACCCTTTGCTTCACGGCGAGCCAACGGCTACGTGTTGGATTCCCGATGCGAACGGGAAGCCGTTCGCGGTCGCGGTCGGAACGAGTGGCCGGAACAATATCTATGTGTTCGAGTTGGCCGGCGCAGGCGACTGCCGTCTGATCCGCCAATTTCGCGGGCATGAAGAAACGGTGCGCAGCGTGTCGGTGTCGCGTGACTTACGATATTTGGCATCCGGCGCGGACGATGCAACAGTGCGCGTCTGGCCGCTGCGTGATCTGAAGCAGGACGACGCAATCGTTCACCGCTGGGGAGCGCGCTTTGTGATCGAGAAGGACGCGTTGTCGATCGATTCGATTCGCGCTGACGGACCGCTGTTCCATCGTGGCATGCGCGCGGGCGACGTTGTGCAACGACTGCTTTGGCCGGTCGGAAGCACGGATCGCGAAGCCACAGAGCCTGCGGAGATGCTGGCCGCACTACAAACGTTGCCGTTCGACACACTGGTCGTGTTCGAGTATCAACGTCACGGTGTGAAGCAAGAGAGTTTTCAGAGCTTTGCGGCCTGGCAGGCTTTGGCGTCGCTGTTTGTCGCGAATAACCGCGAGTGGGCGTATTGGACACCCGCCGGGTATTACGACGCTTCGTTCGGTGGTCACCGGCTGTTCGGCTGGCAACTGAATCAGGGCTTGGAGCAGCCGCCGGACTTTTTCCTGGCCGAACAGTTCCGCAAGAAACTTGAACGCCCTGAGGTGATGCGGCGTTTAATGGATGCGGGCAGTTTGGACGACGCGTTTCGAGGCGCAAGGCTGCTACCGCCTGCCGCGGAAAATGAAGTCGTTCGAGACGAGTATCGCATGAAGCCGCGGATCACCATTCTTTCACCGCTGGACGGCGCAACGGTCGACGGCTCGCAGCTCGCCGTTCGCGCGAGCGTGCAAGTTCGATCGGGCTTGGCTCTGACGCCACCCAAGGCCTTCGCGAACGGAGTCGTCTTCGCCTCGCGACGGCTCGTCGAAGAACGTGAGATTGAAGGCGGTCGCGAACTGCTGTACGAATGGAACATGCGGCTGCCAAGCGATCGCAAGGTGCTCTTAAACGTCATTGCTTCGACGGACGCGGAGGTAGCGGATTTCCAAAGCGTGGTGATTAATCACGAAGCGCACGGCGCGAATGGTCCGCGGCAGATGTACATCTTTGCTGCGGGCGTCAACGAGTATCGCGACGCGCAAATCCAGCGGCTCGATTACGCGGTGGATAACGCTCGCAGCGTCGTTGACGTGTTGGCCCGTCGAACAAGCCTGTTGTACCGTAGCACGGCAACGACATTTCTTGACGCGCGGGCCACACGATCGCTGTGGCGGAACGTAACGGCGGCGGCCGCGGAGTCGCTTCGCGCCCGTATATCTCCAGATGACCTGCTCGTCTTCTTTCTGTCCGGGCACGGCGTTCGCGACACAGGGACGGGTGAGTACTATTTCGTGACGGCGAATGCTCGCTACGGCGACATTAAGGCGGAGCGATTTGGCGAGTGCATGTCGTTCGCGGACTTTGCCGCGTTCGCAGACCTGCCGTGTCGCAAACTCGTGATTCTCGATACCTGCCACAGTGGTGCGTTCCAAACGCCGCTCACGCCCCACGATTTGAAAGCGGCCGTCCGCGCGTTGCAGGACGACATGGTGTTCACGTTCACGGCGTCGGAGGGCACTCAAGAAGCCGTTGAAGATCGACAACGACAACTCGGTCGATTTACATTTCGGTTAATCGAGGGTCTCGAGGGTGCCGCAGATTCAACGGCCAACGGCGGTAATGGCGATGGACAAGTTGGCTGGAACGAAGTCGTACCCTATGTGACGGCTGCCGTTCTCCACGATGCCGCAGGTACAGAGACTGTCCAGCGGCCAACATGTGGTCCGGCGGACTTGCTCAAATACGTCGAGCTACCACTGACATCAAGTCCGAACGGCGCTCAATAAAGGCCGACATACTGGGCAGCGAATTCGGCATCGAAGAGGTGGTCGGCACCGCCTCTGAGCGGAGCGACCCCAGCAAAAGTCAGGTAACTATTGCCACGAATCTCAACCCGTAAGCCGCCGGTGACATTCAATACCTGCAACGAACCGTTTGGGTTACTGACCATGTCACCCAAATTGTCCGCAACAACATCTGAACTATCGATGGTCGTCGAATAATGCAGTTCGAACATCGGCGCGATACCGGTCAGTCGACTGTCGGAATACCGATTGCGATATAACCAATATCCAAAGGACGCGTCCAAAAAGAGCAGCGTCTGGTCCTGGATAATGCCGCTCGATCCACCCGTGCCGTCGAAGCGAACTCGATTTCCAGTCGCATCGAA
>CAUJKL010000610.1 GCA_963204995.1 Planctomycetota bacterium
CATTGATACTGGGGCTCACCACACACGGGAGGAATCAAAGTGCCAAACACAACAACAAGAGTCTATTTCGGGCAGGACTCATTAAACGCCCACTTACTACACACAATTGCTACACTCATTCTTGCCGGACTCTCAACAGTATTGTCAATGGATGCTTATGTTTATGCAACCGAATCAACTTCACAGAGTGTACCTAACATCGTACTCATACTTGCCGACGATCAGGGCTACGGCGATCTGTCTGGTCATGGGAATCCGTATCTGCGGACGCCGCACTTGGATGAACTGGCGTCCCAGAGTATTCGCTTCACGGATTTTCATGTCGCGCCGATGTGTACGCCGACGCGGGCGCAACTGTTGACCGGTCGCGATTGTCTCGCCACCGCGGCGATGAACGTCAGCAGCGGCCGCACGCTGCTGCGTACCGATTTGCCCACGATGGCCGACTTCTTCAAAGCGGGCGGCTACAAAACCGGCATCTTCGGCAAGTGGCATCTGGGTGACAACTATCCTTACCGGCCACAGGACCGCGGTTTCGATGAGTCGCTCTGGTTTCCGTCTTCGCACATTGGCTCGGTGCCCGATGCCTGGAACAACGACTATTTCAACGATCAATATCAACACAACGGTGTACTTCAGCGGTACGACGGGTATTGCACGGACATCTTCTTCGACGAGGCGATGCGGTGGATGCGACAGCGTCGGGCAGCAGAAGAACGGTTCTTCGCGTACATACCGTTGAACGCGGCTCACTGGCCCTGGTTTGTGCCCGACGAATTCCGCAAGCCGTATCACCAGCGGGAGCCAAACGTCGCCAGTTACTACGGCATGATCGCCAACATCGACCACAACATGGGGCGATTGGAAACGATGCTGAAGGAAACCGGACTGCAAGAAAACACGATCCTGATTTTCATGTCGGACAACGGCGGCACGATCGGAGTACCGCTCTACAACGCCGGTATGCGCGGTAAGAAGGTACAGCTTTGGGAAGGAGGGCATCGCGTCCCGTGTTACGTTCGCTGGCCGGCGGGAGATCTCGGCAAGCCGCGCGATATTGGTCAGTTGACGCACTGTCAGGACTGGCTGCCAACGCTGATTGAACTGTGCGGCTTGCCCAACAAGGCGAATGTCTCGTTCGACGGCGTGAGCCTGTCAGGTCTGCTGCGCGGCAAAATCGAATCACTTGCCGACCGGATGCTCGTCGTGCAGTTTAGCCGCATGAATGTCGGTCGGCCACAAAAAGGCGACGCCGCTGTGATGTGGAACCGCTGGCGGCTGCTGCGGGGTACGGAACTCTACGACTTGCGCAGCGACCTCGCGCAGGAGCACAACGTCATTGACCGCCACGCTGAAGTCGCGGCAAAGATGCGGGCTCACTACGATAAATGGTGGCAGCGAATCGAGCCGAGTCTGGACGAGTTCCAACCGACGCATATCGGTTCCGACAAGGAGAATCCCATGCTCGCTTCCGCCTGCGAATGGGCCGATGTGTTCGTCGATCAAGGCGTGCAGGTGCGTCGCGGCGAACGCAAGAACGGCCTCTGGCACATCCAGGTCGAACAAGCCGGCGAGTACGAATTCCGCTTGCGGCGCTGGCCGGATTCGGTCGAAGTCGCCATGACCGCACCGCTTCCGATGCACGACGGAGAAGACGGCGACTACCAGCCGGGCGTCGCGCTGCCGATCAGCAAGGCACGCCTGCGAATCGGGCAACAGGATGTTTCAACATCCGTCACGAGTAACGACCGCGAAGCGAGTTTCACGCTGAAACTCCCCGCCGGTCGTACGACGATGCAAACCTGGTTTTACGATAAGACTGGCGAAGAGATCTGCGGTGCCTACTACGTGTACGTGCATCGACAGTAAAGTCGTTGTTCGCTCCGAGGCTGTGATTTTATTGGGTGGGATAGGCTTCCAGCCTGTCAGAAATACGGGGAAAATGACAGGCTGGAAGCCTATCCCACGATTTTTTCACAGCCTCTCCGCGAACAAAACGCCATGTTCGTGGAGCGAACGGCAACTGTAGAAAATTGAATTGTGAAACGTATTGTCCTGATCGTGACGTTCGTCAATCGCCGCTCGATGCAGAGCAATTCAAAAAAAATCTACAAACGATAAATTGACTATTGAGGACAGTTTAATATATTATATAAAATATACAATATCACTGACTGCCTATTGGCTGCTGGAGTCTCCCGTTCATGTCCGTAAACCGCCAATCCATGCGAGATCAGATTCGCGAAACCTTGCTGCGCCGCATCGGTTCGGGTGAATTGCTCCCCGGGACGCGTCTGCTCGAGACGCCGTTGGCCAAGGAATTCGGTGTGAGCTCGATTCCGGTGCGGGAGGCGATTCGCGAACTTGCCGCCATGGGCGTGGTCGAATCGGAAAGCCATCGCGGGGCGTGGGTCCGCGAGGTTAGCCTTGCCGAGACAATCGAAGCGTTACGCGTTCGTGCTGGCCTGGATGCATTGGCCGCCCGCTCGGCCGCAGCGGCCTTATGCGGGAGGTGTGATCACTTGCGGAAGATCGTCACGGATCTGATTGCAGCGGCTCGACAATCCGATCTTGTCTTGTTCCAAGAACTCAACCAGACCTTTCATCGGCTCATCGTGGAAGCCTCGGGAAACGGTGTTCTGCTGCGAGTGTGGGATTCCCTCGGGTTTGAAGTGCGTACGCGAGCCGTGATGGAATTCCTGCAAAGCGGTGACGCAGTCGAGATCGCCGCCGAACACGAGGCCATTGTCGACGCGTTGGACCGAGGAGACGGTGACGCGGCAGCGCGACTGCTTTCATCCCACGCGCTGCGACTCGTTCCATTCCTGGAAAATGAAGCGGCCAAGCAGTCGCATGGAAAGGTCGCGAATCCCGCATGAATCTGCCTCATTAATACTTCGTCAATTTCACGAGAGGGAAATCAGACATGACCCAACAACCGATTACCAGACGTTCGTTTGCCACCGGGTTGAGTGCTTCCGTGCTGGCGTTCACTTTTATTCCCAATCGGGCCTTCGGGGCCAACGAACGGCTGAACGTGGCGGCCATTGGCGTTGGCGGCAAGGGGGCCAGCGACGTTACCGACGCCGCGGCGGCTGGGTGCAACATCGTGGCTTTGTGTGATGTGGATGAAGAACGCGCAGCCAAGTCATTTGGCAAATTCCCGACCGCGCGTCGTTACAAAGACTTCCGCGTGATGCTCGAAAAGCAGCGAGACATCGACGCGGTCATTGTCAGCACGCCCGATCACACGCACGCCGTCGCCGCGGTGATGGCTATGAAGCTGGGCAAGCATGTCTATTGTCAGAAGCCATTGGCTCATTCGATCCACGAAGCGCGGGTCATGGCCCAAGTGGCTGCTGAGACCGGCGTCGCCACACAGATGGGTAATCAGGCACACGCCGGAGAACCGATCCGTCGGGCGGTCGAGGTGATTCGCGCCGGCATCATCGGCCAGGTTCGCGAAGCACATGTGTGGAGCAATCGTCCCATCTGGCCTCAGGGGATCGCGCGCCCAGCAGAGACTCCGCCCGCGCCCGCAACGTTGGATTGGGATCTGTGGCTCGGCCCGGCTCCGCAGCGACCTTACCATTCGGCGTATGTGCCATTCAACTGGCGCGGCTGGTGGGATTTCGGCACCGGCGCGCTGGGGGACATGGGCTGTCACGTCATGGATATGGCCTACTGGGCTCTGGAACTCGGATCTCCCACGTCGGTCGCAGCCGAAAGCGAAGGCGCGACCGAAGAATCGCTGCCGAACTGGTCGATCATCACGTATGAATTCCCGGCACGGGGCGAGCAGCCGCCGGTAAAATTGGTTTGGTATGACGGCGGCAAGTTGCCTCCGAACCATCTGCTCGACGGCGAAGATCCCGAGATCAACGGCACCATTCTGGTTGGCGACAAGGGAACGATGCACTTCCATCGCAGCCGGGCCAAATGGGTGATCAAGCCGGCGTCGATCCTGGACGGATTTCAACCGCCGCCCAAGTCCATTCCGCGCGTCGCAAATGAAGATGTGGAATGGGTGACTGCGTGCAAGGGTGGGCCGGCAGCACTCTCCAATTTCAGCGTCTCGGGTCCGTTCACAGAAGCCGTACTGCTAGGCAATCTGGCCATTCGCGCCGGCAAACAATTGACGTGGAACGGTGAGGAGATGCGAGCCACCAACGCGCCGGAGATCGACTGCTTCATTCGACGCGAGTATCGCAAAGGCTGGTCGCTTTAGCAAACACAAACAATTCCATCTGTATCGAATCACGACACGTGGAGATAAGCGAGATGCGTCCCAGGGTGTTTCTAAAAGCTGAGGCGAGAGCTGACATGTGTCCGCCGAGAACTATTAACCGGTGTCGGATCGCGTTCGCTCTCCTGGCGATGTGTTGGGTGACAATGTCGGATGCAGCCGCCGAGGCACCGCCTGACACGGTCGCATCCGAGCCGGTTGAGGAGATTACGTTTCAGAATGCGTCCGTTCGCGTGGTCCTCAAGGACGGTCGGATCACGTCGCTGAAGGACAAGATAAGATCGCGGGAACACGCGTCTCCCGAAACTGATTCGTCTCCCGGCCTGTTCCACATCCAGTTCGTCAAGAATGCTTCGCCGGCCGGCAAGGTCGATGCGACGGAGATGGCCTGCCGGCTCGTCCGTCGCACGGACAATGAACTGGAGATCGAGTTTGAACATCCACTGGCCACGGCTCTCGTGCGGCTCGGTCAGGGTGAATCGCCAGGCGAGATGTGTTGGTCCATCTCGGTGCAGCCGAAGGATCCAACGTTGGCCATCGCTCGGGTGGCGTTTCCAGTCTTTGCGACTCCGTTGACGTCGAATGGGCAGGACAAGAAGTATCTGTCTCCGTTGTTCGAAGGTCGTTTCTTGCCGCTTCGCCAGACATCATCGAACTGGCGGCCTTACCCGGCCGACGTCTTTGCACAAATGATGGCTTGCCTATCGCCGGATGGCGGTTTTTTGCTTTGGACGGATGACGGGCAAGGCCACGTGAAGGCGATCGGTTTCGACCGCCGCGAAAGAACCGCGGAATTTGCCGTGCGTCACTTCCTGGCCCACGAGCCAGGCGGGCAATGGACATCACCTTACCGTGTGCGGCTGTCATTTTGCGACGAAACCTGGCAGGATGCGGCCGACGTCTATCGCGGCTGGGCCACCGCGCAACCCTGGTCGAACGTCGCTTTGCGCGACCGCACGGACGTACCTGAACTGCTGCGTCATCCGCCGCTGTGCATCTCCACACAGATCGACACGGAGAATCTGGACACGCTTCCCGACCGTCTGGCCGCATGGCAAGAGCGATTCGACGCGCCGATCGTCTACCGGCCCTTGGGATGGGAGAAGCACGGCAACTGGGTGGGAATCGACTACTTCCCGCCCTCGATCGGCGAAGAGCGATTCCGAAAACTTGCCGCCCGCCTGCGGGAGCAAGGAATCGTGATCGGCGGCTTCATCTCCGGCTACTACTGGACAACACATCGAGAGCTCGGTTCGCCCGAGCAGGATCGTGCGCTGGCGGACTTCTTCGAAGAGCATGACGGCCCGGAATTATGCGAACGAACCCGGACGGGCGAACTGCTGGCCTCCCGGAGGGAAGATCGTGACTGTTATCGCCTCTGCCGCGGGACGCCCTTCGGCCGCGGCTTCCTGCAGCAGACCGCGCGTTCGCTGTTCGACCTGGGCGTCACGGTCATTCACGACGATCAGGATCACGGTCCCTACCCCGACGGCATCAGGAGCTGTTTCGACGCCAGCCATGGTCATCCCATTCCGTGCGGTCCATGGTCCACTGCCGTGACGCGCGACGCGTTGCGCGAGATCCGTGCGGAGGCCCATCGCCGCGGGCTGAAAGACTTCTTTCTCACGAAAGAGAGCTGCTCGGAACTCTTTAATCTTGAACTGCACGCCTATCAGGCGCGATTCTTCCACGAGGATTCTAAGCCGGGTCTGGTCCCCTTGGCACAGTACCTGTATCACGAACACATCCCCGTGATTTTCGGCTGGGTCACGGCCAAGAACCGCTCGCCTTGGGAACTTGGAGCGACGCTCGTTTACGGGCAGATCCCCAGTTTAGCTTTCTGGGATGCGCCGGCTGACCAACCCAACGCGATTCCCGCGGAATCAACGCGTCTGCTCGAAGACTACTACGGAGCGATGAAGACCTACGCGAAGCCGTTCCTGCTTTACGGTCGAATGCGACATCCCCTGATTCCCGACGCACCGACTGTCCAGCGAGAAATTCGCCAGATCGGGATCCGTAAATTGCCGGCTCCCAAGACCATCATCGTGCCATCGGTCATCCAGAGCGCGTGGGACGATGGTCATGGAAACGTCGGCGTCTTCGCCGTCAACACACAAGACGAGCCGGTCGTACTCAAAGTCCAGGTGCCGGGCGAGGGACGCTGGCAGGCGACGTCTTACACGGGGGCCGCTAAGGAAAGCGAAGTCGAAATCGTCGCGATTGAGAAGTCACCGACGCCCGAAGCATCGTTCGATTGGACCCTACCGCCGCTACGTCTTTGCGGATTGATCTTTAACCCTAGCGAGTGAACTCCCATGAACCCCACCATGCAGCGCAGACGTTTTCTGAAGGCCACGGTCTGCACGTTCGCCGTTTCGTCGGGAATCGGTGCCGCGGCGGAGGCCGTCGAGCGGGCGACTGAGGCTGACCCTTGGAAGCGTATCGGCTGCACCACCGTTTCCTTCCGGTCGCGATTTCCCGCCACCCGCACGGACAAAACGCCGACAGCCAACGACCTGACAGCGCTGGCCGTTCCGCAGTTGTTTGCCGATCAGTTGGGAATCCACAACGTCGAGCTATGGAGTCAGCACTTCGCCGACACATCGCTGGACTATTGCCGAAGTCTTAAAGAAGCGGCTGCCGCGGTGGGCTCGAAGATCGTCAACATCCAGTTGGACGATCCCGGCTACAACCTCTCGCATATCGACGCGACAGAACGGGACCAGAGCGTGGCGTTTGTCAAAGCGTGGCTGGACCGGGCAGCCGCTTGCGGCGCGCCGTCGTTGCGAGCCAACACGGGCAACGGCAAGGCACCGTTCGATCTGCGGAACACCGGAAACGCCTATCGCCAACTCGCCGCTTACGGACGGCAGATCGGCGTCAAAGTCCTCATCGAAAACCACGGCGGCTACAGCAGCGATCCGGACCATGTCGTGGCGCTCGTCGAGTATGTCGATAGCCCTTTCTGTCGTAGCCTACCGGACTTCGGCAACATGCCGGCCGCCTTCTCCGCCGAGCAGCGTGCGGACTTTTTGAAAAAGCTGCTGCCTTTCGCCGAATTGATCTCCGTGAAAGGGATGGTGTTCGACGAGCAATACGAGCATTTGACCTACGATGTGGGCGCGTGTGTGCGGCTGGCCGAATCGTGCGGGTTTCGCGGCATTTACTCCGTCGAGCTCTGGGACCGGAACTATCAACCCGCAGACCCCGCGCGGGCTGTCAAACAGATCATGCAATCGATTTCCAATCAGCTTTCGTAAAGGCGGCAGGGCCGCAGCCAATGCGAGCTATCGCTCGGTTGAACACAACCTGCTCCCGTTGGTCGCCTGACTCTCGCTGAAATAACATCACTTTCATTAATAACTGATACAACCTCGGGAGCACAAAACGATGACATCAACACTATCCCGCCGCCAGTTTATCGCCTCGACGACCGCCGCGCTTGCTGCGGCCGAAGCAGGCACTTCGTTATTGGCGTCCGATCCGTCGCCCTCAGCAGGCGGACGCACTCGTCGCATCGGTGCCGTGGCCTACGCCTATCAATACTCCATCGGTTTGTTCTCCTACAAAGACCGCCCGGGAGATCGTATGGACGCCGTGAAATTCGTCGAGGCCACGCGCGACGCGGGCGGCGACGTGGCCCAGCTCTTCTTTTCCATGATCACTTCGTTGAGTGATGCGGAACTGAAACGGTTGCGTGACCGCGCCGCGGAACTTGATGTCGCCCTCGAAGTCCATGGCGGCTCCGCGCTGGCGCCGCGATTCGAGGCGGTGCTCAGGCCCGCCGCCGCGTTGGGAATCAAGGTCGTCGGCTGCTCGTTCGGCATGATGCTGCGGCCTCGCAAGATCGCCACGCTGGCTGCCTGGGACGAGCATGTTCGTCACTGTCAGTCCCGATTGGCCGAGTTGGCTCTGGCGGCCGAGCCTCTGGGCATCACGATTGGTGTCGAGAACCACCTCGATTTCACGACCGAAGAACTTCGCGATTTGATCGTGGCCGCGGACTCGCCTCAGGTGGGCGTGATCTTCGATGTTGGCAACACCATCGGCACGCTCGACGATCCCACGGAAGCAGCAGACATCCTGGGCCCGCATGTCGTTGCCACGCACTACAAGGACTTTGCCGTGGTGGAGAACGCCAATGGATTCCAATTGACGATGGTGCCGCTAGGTGCTGGCAGCCTGCGGCTTGACGAGATCACCGCCCGGCTGCTGAAGCATGTCGGCCCGGACGTCAACTTCTCGATCGAGATGATGAACGGTCAGCAACTCCAGGTGGATTGGCTGGAGGATCGCTTTTGGACGCCATTTCGAAACAAGACCCCGCAGCAGATCGCCGCTACCTTGCGGCACATTCGCAGCCAGGAGATCGACCGTGCTCGATTCATCCCACAAACCGAAGTGGACAAGCTATCGCACGAAAAGCATCTGCAATTCGAGGCCGATCGAATTAAGCAGTGCATCGCCTATCTGAAAGAACAGGTCGCCACGAACGATTCACGCGAATCAACTCGGTGATGAAAGATCTGTTGGAACGACTCGCGCTCGCGGTTTTCTCGCCTCCGGCTGCGGGTAAAACGACACAGCCACGTCAACACCGACGCAGTAAGTTTCACCCTGTGGCTTGATCCCGAATGCAATCCAACAGAGGATACTCCGCGCCGAGCACCGACTGGCTGGGCGTATCGAGCCAGCGTTCGAGGATCGCGCGGTAGACGCTGCGGAAGTCGACGTGCATCTTCAGATTGCCGCTGCCGTGGAAGTTGTCTGGTCCGGCGATGTCCGAGTAGTTCTCAAGCTCCTTCAAACTGGGCTGCGTGCCATGGACGCCGGGCTTGACACCCGGGCCGAACAGGAACATGGGGCCCGCCGTGCCGTGGTCGGTGCCGCCGCTGTGATTCTCTGGCACACGGCGACCGAATTCGCTGAACGTGAACGTCAGCACGCGGTCGGCGTTGCCCTGCCGCTTGAGGTCCTTGTAGAAAGCACAAACGCTTTGACACAGTTCATCGACAAGCTGGCCGTGGCGAGGCTTCTGTTCGGCGTGGGTGTCGTAGCCGCCGAAGCGGGCGATACCCTGGGCGGCATAATAGACACGAGTCGTCATCCCTTGGCCGATCAACGCCGCAATGGTCCGCAGCGATTGGCCGAACTCGGTGTCTGGATAGATTACATCGGTCTTGTAACGCGCCAGGTGATCGAGGATCCGCATGCTGGCAGAGTTCGTACCGACGGCAGTGCGGGTCACAAATTGCAAGTCCGACTCTGCAGGCAGAGCCGTGTTCGATCCTTGCAATCGTTCGTACGCCATCCGGTCGCGATCTGAACGTGCGCCGCGATAACGGAGGCTCTCCGCATCGCTGAATCCCATCCCCGGATGCTTGCTACCGCTCACTACCAGCGGCAGGCGGCCGCGGCCGATCGCGATCGATAACGCCGGGTCAACCTCGTTGGGCAGTGTGGTATCGAGATATCGGCCGAGCCAACCGAGCGACCCAGGGCGACCTGTTCTCGCGCCTCGCTCGCCGGCTTCCCAGATGTCGCGCGATACGAAGTGGCTCAGGTCCGGGTTCGGATAGCCAGTGCCCAGGACGACCGCAAAGGCTCGCTCGTCGAGCAGGTCACGAAAGCCAGCCAAGTTCGGATGCAGGCCGACCTCGTCGTTGAGCTTGATCACATCCTTTTCTTCGATGCGAGTCACCTTGCGGTAACGGTAGTAGTCCTCGTGGGCATAGGGCGGCACACCGCTCAGCCCGTCATGGCCGCCGGTCATCAGCAGCGACACCACAATCCGCTGATTCGATTCAGCCTCGGGACCGGCCAACGCGGAGCGAACCAAAAAGTTCGGCAGCGCCGAGCCGACTCCGACCAGACCGAGCCCGCGGCCTAGCAGTTCACGACGAGTAACGATGGGGATTTGCAACACGATTCGAATCCTCATTTATTGGAACTGATAGTCTGGCGTGCTCGTCAGCAGGACCAGCAAGTCCCGCAGGCGACCGTTGACCGCGTCGTGCTGGCTGGTCCACTGCGAAACCGGTGGCAAGTCGTTGATGCAGTCGATTAACTCCTGACGCTTTGACGCTTCCAGCGGGCGGGGCAGGCACAGTTCGGCCAGCGAGTCCACGACGTCCGCGGTCGTTTCCCAGGCCGCTCCTTGCAGCAACGCGACGACGTCGATCCCTTTCTTCTGTCCGCCTTGGTCCGCGTTGCGTATCAACTCGGTCACCGTGTTGTAGCGGGTGAGCAGGCGGCTGGAATTGACCCAGGACCGTCCCCCACGCCAGCCCTTGACATCGGGCGGCTCGAACAGCTCCTGACCCATGTCTTGCAAGGCCGTATCGATCGCAGCCGGATTGGATAACTGCGTGACACCCAGACTGCGCAGCGTCCCCACGACCAGATCCACAGGGCTTTTGATTTGCGTTCCCACCGCCTTGTCGCTGTAAAACGCTTCCGACAAGAACAGGTTCGTGAGCACGGGTGCCAATTCGTAGTTCGCGTCGCGCACCAAGGTGGCCAGGGCCTCGACCGTTTTCGTGTCCGGATCCTGGTAGGCGAAGAACTCGAACAGCTTGCGTGCAATGAACCGCGAGGTCGACGGTTGTTCAAGGATCAGGGACGCCAGGTCGTCTCCGGTGAAGGAGCCCGTTCGTCCGAAAACGGTTTTCAGCTCTTCGTCGTGCAGAGCGTGTTGGAAGCGGAACTGGCCGCTGCGCACGTCGAAGGTGTATCCGGTGAGTGCCCGAGCGGCTTCGCGCACGTCCTGCTCGCCGTAGCCCTGGTACTCGCCCATGGCAAACAACTCCATGATCTCGCGAGCCAGATTCTCGTTGGCGTGTCCTTTGACGTTCGTGTTGTTGTCGAGATAGCGCAGCATCGCGGGGTCATGAACGATGCCGTACAGCAAGGTGGCAAAACTGCCCACCGCGTGCTCACGGAACAACTGGTTCTGCCGATAGAGGGCATAGCTGTTTTCGACCACGCTGTGCTGAACGGCAAAATGGCCATGCCAACACAACGTCATCTTCTCCTGCAAGGGCCGAGGCGATTCGATCATTCGCCGCAGCCACCAATTGCGCAGTTGAGTTAGCTGCTGCGTCTCCTCGCGCTGACGCTCGTTGACCGCGCGCAGCTTGAGCCGATCGAGACGGATCATCGCTTCATACGGCTGTGCGGGCGACTGCGGTGCCGCATCAAACATCGGCTTGGCTGCCGGTTGATTCTGGAAATCGACCAGAAACTCAACAGCTCGATGGAGCCCCATGTCGTGCAGTTCGGCCACTTGTTTGGGCGTGCCCCCGAAGCCCGCACGGACCAGCAAGTGCCGAGCTGTGGATGCATTCCACTCTTCGGCCGCCAGCGGTTTCAGTCCACCCCAAGCGAGGTTCTCAAGCACGCGCAGCTTGTCAGCGGCGGCATCGGCAGTGCGACCGAAGGCCTCCGACTGTTCCTGTGCCTGGCGTTGCTTTTCGGTCGAGGCGGCGACCAAGGCTTGGAGCTGCTCTTGGCGGCCAGGGTCAGTCTCGACAGCCGCCAGTGCCTCGGCCAGTTTTCCCGCCTCGGCATGCATGCGGCGCATCTGATTGAAGGTTGATTGTTGAAACGAACGGCTCCATGACTCGGCCTTCCAAGCCGTTAGCGCATCGAGCTCGCGGACCTTGCGCTCGGCCCGGCGCGCCTGTTCGACCGCGTTCGCGTCTGCGCCATCACGATCCGCCAACTCTTGAGCTTGTTTGGCCTCCAACTGCGCGGCAGTCCGCAACACAGCCTGGGTGTCGGCGATCACTCGCCACATCCGCACTTCCATCGGTGGCAAGGCTTCGATCGCCCGCTCGGCCACCTCATGGTCGCTGAGCATCTGGTCATAGGCAGCGCGCAAAGCGGCCAAGCGATCGGTCGGTCCAGTCTGATTCCCTGCCTGTGCTTCGTCCGCGTCATGCTTCCCGTCGCCTCCGGCCGCCTCGAACTCGGCCAAAGCGCGCCCCACCGCCTCGCGTGACGCCTCGGCGATTGCCTGAGTGGCTGCCCGCGCGGACGACACCGAAAACCACTCCTCGTGCGTTGCCTCCTCGTGCGTCAGCGCCTCCTGTGCCGCCTGTTGCGCTTGGTCCAATTCGTCCGCCGCGTCGGAACCTGGCAACGGTCCCACCATTGCTACGGTCACCAGCAATAACAACGCGACAGGCCCAGACGAAACGCCGACTGTGAACTTTCGCATAAAGCAAACCACTTAAGCTAAGTGTACTTTAGAGTGTTATCGAGTTATGATCTTACGTCTGAGCAACAGGCATTGTCAAATGTTCCGAAGAGTTGACCGTTTTCGTCTAGCGACCCATGAAACACTTCATCTTATGCATCGCGTTTGTCGTCGTTCTCGGCACAGCCGCTCGTGCAGCCGATCGCCCCAACATCTTGTTCTGCATCGCCGATGATTGGGGTTGGCCCCATGCGGGAGCGTACGGAGATCCGGTCGTCCAGACGCCGGCCTTCGATCGACTCGCCCGTGAAGGCGTGTTGTTCGAGAACGCTTTCGTCACGGCTCCTTCTTGTACGCCGTGTCGCAATTCGATTCTCACGGGCCAGTGGCATTGCGGTCTGTTGATTTAGTCCGGCGGTGAAGCCCCGAAGGTGCCAAAACAAATCAGGTCGGCGTCTGAATCGGCCATTTGACGACTTGGATATAATTTGGCATTAGGACACAGCTTGGCTCAATGGCAAGGAAGAAAGGAACT
>CAUJKL010000611.1 GCA_963204995.1 Planctomycetota bacterium
CTTGTCACCGCTTTGCTCTTCAGTGCGAAGCACTTTTTCAGCATCACCGCAACTTACATTGGATAGCGAATAATTGGTTCCAAGTCGAAAAATACCAAAGCGGCGATGAATCGTCGCACTCCAAAAAGTGCAAAACTCGAACTCACCACAGGTGCTGATAATCGTTCAACTCAGTTGGTACTCCGGCATGTTAAACCGCAGGACCAATACAGCGGTACAGCGACGCGACCAAGTCAACACGCATTTACCTGCTGCGATTCTGTCGGTTCGTATTGCCGTCCCGGTCACATAAACTAGTGAAGCACACGTGACTTTCCGGCCTTTAGAAGTGAGAGTATCGCTGCCGCGAGTCAAAGTCAACTGTTTCTTGTCGGGTGGCGTAAGCTTCCAGCTTGCGTTTCGTAGCAGATGGCAAGCTGGAAGCTTACGCCACCTGCGGCCCTGCCGCGCTATGGTGGCGACCTCCATGAACACTTGCGTCCGATGGGAATCGGTGAGAGAATGCTCTCACGAATGTCTGCTCTATGAGTCGTGTTTATGTAGCTTATACGCTTCATCGCTCGCGGAAGCTGCGAGACGAGGGAGTTCGCGAGCCGCGAGGAAACATTGATGACCAGCGATATATCCGCTTTACCGGCCACGGTGCCGGTCACCATGGAGGCGCAATATCAGCAGCGGCTGGCTCGCTACGTGACCGCGATGCGCAACGAGAAGCCAGACATGGTGCCGATCCGACCGTTCGTGGCCGAATTTACGGCAAAATATGCCGGGATGGATTGCCAGCAAGTCACGCAAGACTATCGGCTCGCGTTCGACGCGGCGGTGCGGTGTGCCGCCGACTTCGACTGGGATGCGGTCGTCGCCAACATGGTTTATGTGTGGGGCACGATCCCGCAGGTGCTGGGCACGAGATACCTGGCCATCCCGGGAGTGGGACTGGACCGGGACACGGGCTTTCAATATCTCGAACCCACCGAAGACGGAGCCTGGATGCAGCCCGACGAGTACGACGCGTTGATCGAAGATCCGACGGGTTATCTGTTAAATGTGTGGATGCCGCGCACCAACCGCTACCTGCTTGGACCTGGCGAAGCGAACACGGCTCAAAACAATGTCGCGTGGCTCAAGGGAGGCATGGCCGTGATGCAGTATTTCACGGCGTTCGGCTCGCAAGTGCAAAGACTGCGCACTGAGTGTGGCACGGCTTCCGCGATCGCAGGCATTCTCAAGTCGCCGTTCGATATTATCGCCGACAAGTTTCGCGGCTACATCGGCTTGACGATGGACCTGTTCGAGCGACCGGAGAAAGTGCTGGCGGCTGCCGAGGCGCTGATGCCCCACATGCTGAACGTGGCGCTCTCGACAGCCGATCCGAACAAAGAGGTTCCGATTACGATCTGGCTGCATCGCGGTTGCGTGCCGTTCGTGACGCCCGATCAGTTTGACAAGTACTTCTGGCCGACACTCAAACCGGTTATCGAAGAGATCTGGGCGCACGGTCATCAAACGCTGTTCTACGCCGAGGGCAAATGGAAGCACCATTGGGACAGTTTCCGTGAGTTACCCGAGGGCTCGATCATTTACCACTGTGACCGTGACGACATATTCGAAACGCATCGGGCGTTGGGGGATCGGTTTGCCATCAGTGGCGGGATTCCTAATTACCTGCTGTCGTTTGGCAAGCCGCAGGAGGTGCGGGAGTTCTGCAAGAAGGTGATCGACGAGGTGGCCGCTGACGGCGGCTATATCATGGACGCGGGTGCCATCATGCAGAACGACACCAGTATCGAGAACATCCAGGCCATGACCGATTTCACTCGCGACTACGGGGTCTATTGACAATCCGTATCGCGATCCTTGAGAAGGAGACGAACCATGTCTGATCCCACCGAACCGCTGCGACGAGTTCATCCGCGACCGGCCGGAACGGTTACGCCCTGGCCAGAACAACGCAGTCAGATGGGCGAAATGACCGGCGACGAACAACTCGTCAAGAGAACGTGGGAAGAGATGGACTCTTGGACGTACGCCTTTCTCTGGCATTGCGTGGTATCGTTCTAGCAACAAATTCCTTAACCATCCCCGAGCCAGTCGCATGGTAACGCAAAAACCGCTCAGCGAGTTATTCCATCCCGAGCCGCGGTTCGTCGACCGTGTGGACGAGCCAATCGATCGATCCGAGGTGCTGCGCTATCTCGGTTATCCGGAAGGAGTCGCGCCGAACGCTCGCATTACAGGTATCCTCGACCATTGGATCGACGAGGCCAGTCGGATCGCAACGCCGCGGGCGATCTATCGCGTGCTGCCGGTCATCGACAAGGATCGCAAGTCGCTTCGCGTCGAGACTGCTGCGGGGCTCACTGAATTTCGAGGTGCGATCGGTGAGTTTTTGGATTCGTCGCTCAGTATTGCTGTGTTCATCGCGACGGCAGGCCCGCAAGTGGAACAGCTGGCGAGCAAGTTGCTTCGCGAGCATGACGACCTCGGTGCGATGATTCTGAATGCGATCGGAGCGGAACGGGCCGAAGCGGCCGAAGCGGTGGTGATCCGTCAACTTCGCGAAGCGGCCCAGCCAGCCGGAATGGCTCCGACGCTACCCTACAGCCCCGGCTATTGCGGCATGAAACTCGTTGAACAGCGGAAATTATTTTCGTTGTTCGATACGCAGCGTGTGGGCGTGACGCTCACGCCGGAATGCTTAATGCAGCCCATCAAGTCGGTATCGGGACTGGTCGGACTGGGATTGGCCGAGGACGTCGTGGCGTTCGGCTCGCCCTGTGATCGCTGCGAACTTCAAAACTGCAACATGCGCCGCTAGGATCGGCTAGGAGAATGAATATGACATCGAACTTGCAAGCTGAGCAAACACGCGGGTTGTTGGAATTCGCGGTCGAGCAAAGCACGTTTGAAATCGGAGGCGTCCGCGTCGGCGGACGACCCGGAGCCCGCCCGACGGTCCTCGTCGGCAGTGCCTTCTATCATGGGCACAAGATTCATATCGACGAAGATCGCGGAGAGTTTAATGCCGAGGAGGCTGAGAAGCGGATTCAGCTACAGGACAAGTTCGCCGAACTAACCGGCAACCCGTGCATGCTGGACGTCGTTGGCGCGACGCCCGAGGCGATGGTAAGGCATTTGGAATTTGCCGCGAGCGTCACGACCGCGCCTCTGCTGATCGACGGCACGACCACTGACGTGCGACTTGCCGGTTTGAAGTACGCCGCCCAGGCCGGATTGGCGGATCGCGTTGTCTACAACTCGATCCAGACAGATATCGAGGATGCCGAGCTAACGGCGATCCGCGACGCCGGCGTCGAGAGCGCCATCCTGCTCACCTACTACTTGAAAGACTTTACCGCCAAGGGTCGCGTTCAAGCCGTGCGTGAACTGCTGCCGCGATTACAGGAAGCAGGCGTCCGCAAGTTGATGGTCGACACCTGTGTGCTGGACTTGGCGACGATGGGACAAGCTTGCAGCGCGATGCACGACATCAAGCACGAATTCGGTTTGCCCGTCGGTGGCGGAGTCCACAACGCGGTTGCCGTGTGGAAGGGCTTGAAGACGAAGATGGGAGAACAAGCCGTGAAACCTTGCACGGCATCCGCTTTGGCCATGTCGGTCGCGGTGGGAGCGGACTTCCTCTTGTACGGTCCTGTCGAAGATGCTCCTTACGCGTTCCCGGCCGTCGCGATGGTCGATACGGCCTTGAGCCAGTTGATCGTCGAAGGCGGCGAGCGACTGGATAAAAGCCATCCTCGTTTTCGGATCGGCTGAGCTTATTGATGATGATGATGATGATGATGATTGTTTGAGAAAACACCTTCACCTAACCCAACGTGTTGCACGGGAGAATCGCATGACTGACTCGACACCTGACCTGACCAAACTGTATGAGGCGATTCTGACTGGAGACGCTCCCGCGGCGAAGGAGATCACCGAAGCGGCAATCGCTGCGGAGATCGATCCGCAGCAGTTAGTTACCGGACAAATGATCCCAGCCATGGACGAAGTTGGCCGGCGATTTGAAGCCGGCGAATACTTCGTCCCCGAGTTGTTGATCGCGGGTCGAGCCATGAAGGGAGCGTTGGCGATACTGCGACCGCTGCTGGCCGCACGCGGCGTCGAACCGATCGGTCGCGTGGTGATTGGCACTGTCAAAGGCGATATGCACGACATCGGCAAGGGACTCGTGGCGTCGATGCTCGAAGGTGCCGGATTCGAAGTGATCGACTTGGGCGTCGATGTTCCTGCTGACAAGTTCGTCGCGCGAGCTCAGGAAACGAAGGCCGACATCGTCGCCTTGTCCGCACTGTTGACGACAACGATGCTGTCAATCAAAGACGTCATCGCCGCCATGCGCAAAATTGACACGTTGAACAAGTGCAAGGTCATCATCGGCGGCGCGCCGGTGACTCAGCAATACGCCGACTCCGTGGGAGCCGACGGCTACAGCAGCAACGCTAACGGTGCGGTCACACTGGCCCGTCAGTTACTTTCCGCCTAGTCTTAGAACGGAATTCATTCCGTTCTTTGCGTCTCAAATACATCTCTGATGCCGGAAGGAATTCCGGCCTACGTCGTAGAGAGATTCACAGATGAAAGAGCTTGGAATTGGAGTTGTGGGCTGCGGCTTCGTCGGGCGGGGAGCACATGTGCCTTCGTTTGCCGAGATCGAAGGCGCTCGATTGGTCGCGATCGCCGATGCCGATCCGAAACGCCGCAGCAAAACGGCTACGAAACACAAAGTCGAGACCAGTTACGACGATTACAAAAAGCTGGTCCAGGATCCGCAGGTCGACGCGGTGGTCGTGGCCCTGCCAACGCCGCTACATGTTCCGGCATCCATCGCCGCACTCGAAGCGGGCAAGCACGTGATCTGCGAGATGCCGTTAGCGCCGAGCCTGGAAGAAGCCGACCGGCTGATCGAAGCGGCCAACAAGGCGAGCGTCTTCCTGATGCCGAGCCTGACGTTTCGCTTTACGTCCAACTATGTCAAAGCGAAGCAAATGATCACCGCGGGCGCGATTGGCAAGCCTACGGGCGTGCTGTATCGCGAGTTTATCCCAGCCAGCGACCTGGCCAGCCAGTGGCCAGCCGATTGTTGGATGTGGCAGATTGCCAAGAGCGGAGGCCCGTTGTTCACGCTGTCTGTCTGGTCGATCGACTTGATCCGCTGGCTGTTCGACACCGAGATCGTCAGCGTGGACCCGGCAGTCAAGTACACACCGTTGGAAAAGACCGGTGGAACGCTGGGCTACGATGCCTACGTGACGTTGCGGTTGGCGAACGGCATGGTGGGCTGTCTGCAGTACAGCGGATCGGTGAATCGCGGAGCATCGAAATCGAACCTGGAGGTCATCGGCGACTCGACCTGCATGCTGAGTGCCGAGGACAACGACCGGGTGACACTGTTTGGTGACAGT
>CAUJKL010000612.1 GCA_963204995.1 Planctomycetota bacterium
CGCGCGATGCGCAATATCCGATTGGCGTAATCATCCGCGCTCGGCAGCCCTTACGTGGATGTGGGTATCGTGGAATCAATGCGATCCCGTTCGATGTTCCGCACCGCATCGACCTCGCCGGTCAAGGTCTCCAGCAACTTATTGAGCGACGTGCTGAACTTCTCGATGCCCTCGTCCTCCAGTTTTTGAGTAATCTTGTCGATGTCGATGTCGAGCTTGGACAAGCTTTCAAGCACACGCCGCGCATTGTCGACATCGTCTTCCAAGCGCGGTTTGGGGTCGCCGTGATCGCGATAGGCGTCCAGGGTCTGGGTGGGTAGGGTGTTGACCGTTTCCGGGCCGATCAGCGAATCCACGTACATGACGTCGCTGTACTGTGAATTCTTCGTGCTGGTACTGGCCCACAGCAACCATTGCGGCCATGCGCCCGAATCCGCGAGCTTCTTCCAGCGGTCGCTGCGAGAGATTTCCCTGTAGATCTGATAGGCTTGTTTGGCGCTGGCGATGGCGGTCTGGCCGAGCAAGCTTGCCGTCAGATCGGTGTTCGTTCCGCCTTCCTTCCTGATTCGTTCTAGTAGCGGGTCGACCAACACGTCGATACGGCTGAGAAAAAAGCTGGCCACCGATCGCACGTTACGGACATCCTGGCTGCGGGCGAGTCGTTCTTCGATCCCCGCGATGTATGCCTCCGCAACTTGCCGATAACGCGGCAGGCCGAACAGCAGCGTGATGTTGACATTGACGCCTTCGCTGGTCAATTGCCGGATCGCGGGCAAACCGGCCAGCGTGGCCGGTACTTTGATGAATACGTTGGGCCGGTCCAAAGCCGCCCACAGACGACGAGCGTCGGACAGCGTGCCTTCGCTGTCGTGCGCCAAGTGAGGACTGACCTCCAGGCTGACAAAGCCATGCCTCCCGTTGGTGCGATCGTACAACGGCCGAAACGTATCCGCGGCCATCTGGACATCTTTGATGGCGAGCGCTTCGAAGATGTCGTTCACTCCCTTGCCCTCCAAAGCCAACGCGCGGATGTCGTCGTCATAGTCGTGGCTGCCAGCAATCGCCTTGTCGAAGATGGTTGGATTCGACGTCATGCCGCACAGCCCATCATCATCAATCAGTACTTTCAAGTCGCCACTGGTCATCAAGCTGCGGTGGATATCGTCCAGCCAAATCGCCTGTCCGAGTTTGCCAATCTGTTGCAAGGGATTCATTGTCTCACTCCTTCGATTGTGGTTTCAGTTCGGCCGCATGTTTCTCGATCCATTGCTTCAGTGCGACCGCCTGGTTGTGCTGTTGGTCACGTGCGCCGTAAAGCAACAAGATCGGTCGGCGGCCAGCAGCTTCCAGCAACTCGGACACCTTGCCCTCGTTGTCATGCAACTCCTTGAAATACCGCTTGCGGAATTCGTCCCAGCGCTGCGGGTCGTGATTGAACCAGCGCCGCAGCTCAGTCGTAGGTGCCAGTTCCTTCGCCCAAGCGTCGATCGGAAGTTCTTCCTTTTTCACGCCACGCGGCCAGAGACGATCCACTAATACACGGAAACTACGATCCGGTGCCGGTGGATCGTACGCTCGCGCCAATTCGATCTTCGGTTTTCTTTGGGCCATACCGACCTCCCTTCACGCATGCTAAGGTGCCTTGTCTTCGAGCGGCCCGTCGATTTCTCTCCACGCATCTAAACCGCCGACCAAAGCGTATGCTTGTTGAAACCCATTCTGCCGTGCCTGCAGCGCCGCACGGGCGCTGTTCGCTTCGTTGGGTCACGTTCAGTAAAAGGCCAGCAACTGGTCCTTGGGCCAGGCCGCATCGAGCGGCAATTGTACGGGATCAATCCGCACAGCCCCGCGAATCTTGACGTCGCTGCGATCCCACGGTTTGGGGTTCCGGACATCGACGATGGTCGCTGCCGCTCCCGCATTCAACCGGGCCAGTAAATCCGCCGGTTGGATGCACACCGATTCGTGTTGTGTGTTTGCCGTCATTGCTTTCTCCTTTTGTGTTCAAGCCATTCCTGCCGACCATACGACTAGTCGGTCAATCGCAATCGCCGTGCCAAAGCAGCATCACTTTCGGGTAGCTGGACTCGTGCGAACTCGATGATCGGCGGCGCGATGAGGGGCTTTCGTAGAATCGTCGAGGAAATAAGTTCAGCATTTAAAGGACGATCAAATACCTCCGGCTTGCCCGGTGGATGCTTTACGCTGCTTGCTAACCTATTTCCTCGGCGATCCTAGCCGTCCCCCGCGAAAATGGTGCGGCCGCCGTCCACCGGGAGGCAGACACCAGTGACAAAGTCATTCTCCACGAAAAAGAGGACCGCCGCGGCGACGTTTTCCGGTTGCCCCTCGCGCCGTACCAACGTCGATTGGATCGCTTCCTCGCGCTCATCCTGAGGCATGTCCGGAGGAAACAGGACAGGCCCGGGAAGGACGCAGTTGACTCGCACCAACGGGTTGCGCGTGCCGAGTTCGATCGCCAGGCAGCGAGTCAAAGCCGGGATGGCCCCTTTGCTGGCAAAGTAGGCGGCGTAGTTGAGATATGGACGAGCGAGCGCCCAGTCGCCAAAATTCACAATGCAGCCGCCTTCGGGTTGCCCGACCATTGCCAGCCCAGCTTGTTGCCCACAAAGGAACGTGCCCAGGAGGTTGGCTTCAAAGTTCTGGCGAACATCGGCCGCGGTGACTTCGTCCAAGGGAATTGGCTTGTACACGGCGGCGCAATTGACCAGTACGTCCAGTCTTCCGAACCGGTTCTGCACGGCGGGGATGAGTTGGTGAACGGCAGATTCATCGGCCAGATCGGCTTGAAACGCCTCCGCGTCCACTCCGCTGCCGCGCAGATGTTCAACTGTCTCGGTCGCTCCCGTGGCCGAAGTACGAAAATGGACCGCAATGTCGTAGCCGCGATTGGCCAGGGCAGCGGCCACATGCCAACCGACACGCTTCTTTCCGCTGCCGGTCACCAGGGCCACCCGCTTGTGTGAAGTTGGCATACTCGTCGCACTTTCTCTCGCACGCTCAGAGGCTGGGAAAAAACCGCAGGGTGCTAGCACCAAACGGTAAGCGAATGGTTTAGCGTTCACTTTGGGACTTTACGGTTTTGGCAAATGCCACGGGCTTGTCCCGTGGATCGTTACGCTTGTTGGTAACAAAGAGGGGAATAAAAGACATTCCCCACATCCGTTTTGTTTAGCGGCGTTGCCGCGAAAGAAAACGGAAGTGGGGTAGGGGCGGGCGCTTGTGTAGCGGCGAGCGTA
>CAUJKL010000613.1 GCA_963204995.1 Planctomycetota bacterium
TCAGTCCGTACTCGCGTTCCAACCGCTCGAAAATCGCGTCCTTCAATTTGGGCGTGACACCAACCGAGCCGATTCCTTGAACGTTGGAATGGCCGCGAATCGGCAACAGCCCCGCATTCGGTCGCCCCACCATGCCGCGCATGAACGCCAGATTAGCGATCGCCTGCACGTTCTCCACGCCGTGAACGTGATGCGTAATTCCCATCGTCCAACTGAAGACCACGTTCTTTGCCGCAGCATATCGTTCAGCAATGCCGTCGATGTCGCGCTGCGACACGCCCGACTTGGCGTGGATTTCGGACCAGCTGACGGATCGAATGTGTGCGAGCCACTCTTCGGAGCCTTCGCAAGCGTGTGACAGGAATGCGTTGTCCTGTGCCCCCATCTCGTCGATGCGTTTCGCGATCCCCATGAGCAACGCCAAGTCGCCGCCGATATCAGGCTGAACGTACAGCGTGGCGATCTTCGTGCCAAACAACATGCTGCGGACGTTGCTGGGCACGCGAAAGTTGACCAAGCCGGTCTCGATCACGGGATTGATGACAATCACTTCGCCGCCGCGTTGGCGGATATGAGTGAGTGTCGTCATCAACCGTGGATGATTGCTCGGCGGATTGCCACCGATCACGAAGACCAGATCCGCCTGCTCGACATCTTCCAGCACCACGGTGGCCGTGCCACTGCCAATGGAACTCGTCAAGCCAACGCCGCTCGCTTGATGGCAGTAGTAACTGCAATTGTTGACGTTGTTCGTGCCGTACAACCGTGCGAACAGTTGCAGCAGAAATCCTGCTTCGTTCGAACTGCGACCGCTGAAGTACCAGAACGTCTCGTCCGGCGGCAGCAATTTCAAACGTTTCGTGATACGACCAATCGCTTCGTCCCAGTCGATCGGTCGATAGTATTCAGCACCGCGTTCGTATAGCACCGGCTGGGTCAGGCGGCCACAATGTTCGAGATCGTACGGCGAAAACGCTTTCAGCTGCGAGATGCTGTAGCTGCTCCAAAACTCCGGCTTGATGGCTCCCTGCATATCCGCCGCCATGGCCTGCAGCGATTTTTTACAAACCTCGGGAAAGCCGCCAATCTCGTTGACCATCCCGCCGCGCTGCCCGCCCATCCCAAGAGCACAAGTCTTGCAGGCGTTCTTCGTCCGCAATGCCTTATACATCTTCCAAATGCCGCCGACCTCCTTGGCTTTGCGAAGCGTATATCGAATCGCCGGCCAACCGCCGCCGCTGGTAAGTTTTTTCATGGCAGATCTTGTTCGAGCCAGTTGGACGTAAGTGAAGGGACAGAATTACCGAGAGCATACGCTTCTGACCCTCGCTTTGGAACGCCGCCGTGGTGCATTGACAATTCTCAACATGCATCCCAAGTCCGTAGCTCCGTAGGCCGGACCAAGGCTTTGCGCCGTTCCGGCACGGTGTGAAGCCTGATGCCGGAACGGCGAAGACTTGGTCCGGCCTACTTATGCTGCGTTGACAACCTTCAAGACGCATCCCTAAAATCGGGCTTCTTCTACTCCTGAGCCACCTGAGAGCCATGATGGGACAAGCAACTTACAAGGATGCGGGCGTTGACCTGGAAGTTTATCAGGAGTCGATGCGTCGGCTGCCGCGATTGATGCATCGCACGTTCTCGCCGCGAGTCATGAAGCTGGATGGCGGGTTTGCGGGCCTCTGCATGCTGGATTTCTCCAGCGAGCTGTTCAAACGGAACTATGTCGAGCCAGTACTGGTCACTTGTACCGATGGTGTCGGCACCAAGCTGCGCGTCGCCAAGCTGACCGACACTCACAACACCGTCGGTATCGATTTGGTCGCCATGTGTGTGAACGACGCGATCTGCTGCGGAGCCGAACCGTTGGTCTTCAACGACTACGTTGCCATGTCCCACGACGACCCGACGTTGCTTGAACAGATCGTACAAGGCATCAGCGACGGCTGCGTCGACGCCGATTGTGCGTTGAATGCTGGCGAGACGGCGATCATGCCTGACTTATACAGTCACGGCGATTACGACCTCGCTGGTTTTTGTGTCGGCGTGGTCGAGAAAAAGGAATTGATCGACGGCTCGAAGATCGCGCCGGGTGATGTCGCCATTGGCATCGCTTCAACCGGATTGCACTCGAACGGGTTCAGCCTCGTTCGCCGCGTCGTTTTCGATCTGGAAGGATTGGGCGCGGCGGACTATGTCGAAGAGCTTGACGCGACCGTGGGCGAGGCGCTGCTCACGCCCACACAGATTTACGTCCGTGCGGTTCGCAAGATCCTTAATCAGTATCGCGGCCAACACGTCGTGCGAGGCATCTCTCACATCACCGGCGGTGGACTTCGCGAAAACCTGGGGCGGATTCTTCCGCCGAAGGTGCGCGTCGAGATTCAACCCGACAGCTGGCAGATCCCACCCATCTTCGGCTGGCTGCAACGGCTTGGAAACATCGCCGACGACGAGATGGAGCGAGTGTTCAACCGAGGCGTGGGACTTGTCTTGATCGTTCGCGCCGACCAGACGGACGCCATCCGGCAGATTCTGGAAGACTGCGGACTCGAAAGCTGGCAGATCGGCAAAGCGGTCGAAGGCGATCGTGCGGTTGAATGGGCGAAATGAAGCGGCGGTCGTCGTCAGGGCAGCTGAACTCGTGAGCCTGCGGTGGCCTAATTCGCCAAGCAGAGCCCGCTAGCATCGACTTTGTCGATAATTCCGAATGAATTGGATTTAACGACTGCACCGGTCGTGCCGATTATTCCTCTTGAGTGGGTTCCGCAGTAGCAGTCCATCTGTTGCCTGCAATGGCCATGCGCGCCAATAGATCACTGAATGGGATTAGTCCAAATGCTCGACTCGACCATGGCAAAGCTGGCCGCGCTCAGCGCACGTTGCGCCTGTGCGTGCGTCTTAACCATCGCGTTGGCTTCCCCGGCAGACGCTCAGTCTGCTCTTCCGGCTGGCTCGCAAGCCTATCCGCTTCGTCACCGAGACGCCGCAGACCTCGCGCCGCAACTGCGGACGATGCTTTCCGGCGTAGGGGATACGACAACTGTCTTTGTGGATCAGGAGATGAACCGCTTAGTCGTACAGGGCTCGGCACAAGCACAGCAGATCGCGGCGCAACTCGTTGGAGCCCTTGATCAGCCGTCGGTTGCCCGCCCCGACGCGCAGCCCGCAGTCGTTGCACGAGCTTATCGCGCCGCGGATCGAGATGCACGCGAAGTAGCCCAAGCCTTGCAAAAGCAGTTCCCGGATGCTCGCGTCGAGGCAGACCTTCGAACCGGTCAAGTGGTCGCGCTCGCGTCGGAAGCAACGCAAGCAAAGATCGCCACCGCGCTAGGTGCCCCCAAAGCTGCGGCACCAAACGGTTATCAGTTGCAGAACACGACGTGGCGGGAGTTCGAGGCCCAGTTGCGTCAGATGTGGGGAGAACGCCTCGCCGTATCGACGACGGAATCCGGTGCGGTCGCGGCGATGGTCTTAGGCACCGCAACCGGACCACGAGCCGTGATGCAGGTCGATCGAAGGACGAATATCGTGACATTTGACAGCACGGCTCGCGACTCCCATGCCTGGGAGCAGGTCGCCCGCGCGGTCGACTTGCCGCGAGGGTCCAGCGAACAAGCACAGCTGGTGTCGCTGCGAGACGCTGATCCGGCCAAGGTCCAGCGAGCCGTCGCATTGATCCAAGCAACGGCCCCTTCGGCGGCAGACGGCGAGAATGTCACTGCTACCGTTCAATTTGGCGGCGGAAATCGTGCCCGCTGGGGTGGTGATGTGGTGGCGAACTTGTTCCAGCCGGAAGCACCACCGGCCAACGACCAAGCCCCGCAACCTGCTGCGCCTGCGGCAGGCGAAGCAACCCCGGCCGAAGCTGCTGCTGACGCGGCCGAGGCGTCCGGTCTGATCGGTCCCGTCCAGATCGAATTCTTGGAGGGCATGGACGCGATCATGATTCGCGGACACAAGCGTGACGTCGAGCGTGTTCGTAAGATCATCGAGGACATCGAACGCTTGAGCAAAGAGACCCAGCCGCTGGTCGAAGTCCATCCGCTGGAGTTCGTCAACAGCCAAGCCGTGACGGCGCTCGTGACGGAGTTGTACGAAGAAATTCTATCGCCACGACAGGGCCAAGTTAGCATTCGAGCCTTGGTGGAGCCCAATGCCATCCTGTTGATCGGGCGTAAAGAGAGCGTCGACATCGTCAAGGATTTGATCGGAAAGCTGGATCGCCCGATGGCACCGGCAAGTCAGTTTCAAGTGCTGCGGTTGAAGCACATCTCGGCAATCGACGCAGTAACGGCCGTTCGCAATTTCTTTGTGGAACGTCCAGGGCAAGGCACCGATTTGCGAACTGGATTGGGAACGCGGGTGCAAGTGATCGCCGATTACCGCACGAACACGTTGATTGTTCAAGCAAGTCCGCGCGACTTGGGCGAAGTCAAACGCTTGATCGAGTCGATCGATACGGAAGATCCAGCGTCGACCGCGCAGGTGCGTGTCTTCAAGCTGCGTAACGCGATGGCCGAGGAGTTGGCGACCGTGTTACAAGCGGCGATCGCGGGCAACACGCAACAGGCAGGCCAGCAAGGACAGCAGCAGGGGCAACAAGGCGGCGCGACACAAGCCGGTTCGCGACTGCCATCGACGGCACTCGAATTCATGATGCTGGACCAGGCAGGTGGTCGCTTGCTTCGCAGCGGCATTGTCGCCGACGTCCAAGTCAGTGCCGACGCCAACACCAATGCGCTGATCGTCCGCGCTCCCGCGAAGAGTATGGAGTTGATCGAAGCGTTGATCAAAGAACTCGATCAGATGCCGGACGCCGAGGCACAGCTGAAGGTCTTTACTGTGATGAACGGCGACGCCACGAGCCTGGCTGCGACTCTCCAGCAAGTGTTCGGACAGAGTGTCACGATCGGGCAAGGTTCCGGTGGTGCGCTGGGGATCGCATTTCGGCAACCGCAAGCACCAACGACGACGACCGGAGGCGAGAACTCGCTGGTGCCGTTGACCTTCGCCGTGGATATTCGCACGAACAGTGTGATCGTATCGGGATCGGAATCGGACTTGGAAGTTGTTGAAACGTTGTTGTTACGATTGGACGAAGAGGGCTTCACGACCAACCAAATCATCGTCTATCGGCTCAAGAACAACTCGTCCGACTCGGTCGCGGCATCGCTGCAAAGCTACGTTACATCCCAGACGAATTCGTTGCAAAACGCCGTCACGGCGGGACTCAGCACGACACTCGATCGACTTGTTCTGCAGATTACCGTGATCTCAGAACCGATCAGCAACAGCGTGATCGTGGCTGCTTCGCCTCGGTACATGGAATCGATCATGCAAGCCATCCGCGACTTGGATGTGCGGCCGCCGATGGTGATGGTGCAGGTTGTGATCGCGGAAATCGATATCAGCGATGTACATGAATTCGGCGGAGAATTTGGGCTCCAGGACTCGTTGCTGTTCGATCGTGGTATCGCCACGACTCCTGCGACCGCACATACGCCCGGTTTTAACTTCGGAAATAGTATTAATCTGCCAAATCTGAATGCTGTTTCACAGGGAACTCTCGCCGCACAGGGCCTGTCCAATCTGGGGCTTGGTCGCGCGGCATCTTTGGGGTCGGGGCCGGGTGGCTTGGTGCTTTCCGCGGCGAGCGATTCGGTGAATCTCATGTTGCGAGCGTTGCAAGAGGAAGGTCGCGCTCAAGTTCTTAGCCGTCCGCAAGTGATGGCATTGAACAACCAACCGGCATTTGTGCAAGTTGGCCAGGACATCGCTCGGTATCAAGGTTCGACGGCGACCAATACGGGAGTGACTCAGAATGTCACCGATGTGCCAACCGGCTTGATCCTCAGCATCGAGCCTCGCATCAATGACGACGGAGTGATCGTCATGACGGTGGACGCAGACAAGTCGGCACTTGGCACGACGGGCGGAACCACGTTATCCGATGGGCAGGGTGGAACCTTCACCGTCCAGCCCATCAATCGGACAACCGCACAAACAACCATCAGCGCAAAGAGCGGCCAGACGGTCGTGATCGGCGGGCTGATTACCAAGGAAGATATTCTAACCTCTCGTGGCGTTCCTTACTTACGCGACCTTCCCTGGGTCGGGCCGCTATTCAACTTTCAGGCGACAAGAACTCATCGGACGGAACTCTTGATTATTCTGACCCCGTACATCGTCTCCGAAGACGACGACTATGAGATGATCAAGATGCTGGAGACGCAGCGAATGAATTGGTGTCTGGGAGATGTCGTTTCGATGGATGGCGACCGAGGGTTGCAAGGGGCTGGTTGTTTGTTCTGTGCAGATGATGTTCCTTTGCTGTTCCCCGATAACGATCCGACGGGCACACAATTCGCGACGGGCGAGCATACGCACACGCATGAGATACCACCGCCGACGCCGATCTCGCTGCCCAACGAACAGGCCCAGGGACTGCGGCGATCTGAGTTTGGCCAGCAACCGAATTTGCAACCGTTGCCTCAACAGATGATCAACGCGGGGTATTCCCCAAACGGTCAGCCCACTTATCAAGGCGACCCAAGGTACGGGGTGGCACCAGCCGGTTATGTCCCCAGTCAGCCGACTTCGGGTCCGCCAGCGAATCAGCAGTCATCAACGGGGTTAAAGCGTTCATGGTTTCCGTTTAGCCGTGAGGCCTCGAGCAACTAGAACAAGTAGGCCGGAACAAGTCTTCGCAGTTCCGGCATGAAGACAGACAACGCTGCCGCCGGAACTGCGCAAAGCCTTGGTCCGGCCTACTTGAAAACCGATCGAAGAGAGAGATTTCCATGACAACTAGAGTCCTGCTTTCCGCGTTTGTCATGCTCGCGGCCGCGACAGGCTGCAAGACGATCGATAAGGACTGGATGCCGAAAGCTCCTTGGAACAAGAAGGAGAAACTGGTCGAAAGCCAGTACGCCACTCCGGTGCGCATGGCCGCCATCTGGACGCCCGACATCATGGTTCTTCCTGGCGCGACCGCGACGCGAGGCTTTGGTGGGCGGTTTTACTTTTACGACGAAGCGAACAAGCCGGTAAAGGTGGAAGGGCAATTGGTCGTCTATGCCTACGACGATACGGCGGAGGAATCTCAGCGTGAATCACCGGATCGCAAGTACGCATTTACACCCGAGCAATTCACCAATCATCATAGCGATTCAGAGTTGGGCGCATCGTACAGTGTCTGGCTGCCGTGGGATGCCGTGACCAATGCCGAGCAGAAAGGCGTCAGTCTGTTGCCGGTCTTCACTTCGACGTCCGGTAAGATCGTCATGGGACAACAAGCAATGAGTCTGTTGCCTGGAAAGAAACCCGAGCTACAACCGGGGCAAGCACCCGCGACAACATTGAGCCAACGGGCTGCCACTGGCGTTCGTCCAGCATCGTTTCAAGGCCACGGCTCGCAGGGAGCTTCAGCCGCTGAGACACTCCCTACGGAAACACCACGCCGTCCATCCATCACGACAACGACCATCGATTTACCCAGATCGATGCAGCAACGAGTGATCGAAGCAGCACAGAACCAACGCCCAATCACGAACGCGGCCGTCGATCCAGCTTTGCTCGAAAAGGCGAAAGCGACGCTCGAAGAGCTGCGCGCTAGTTCGTCGCTCCCGGCAGAGGCAGGAGTTCCGACGGCGCCTTCACAGTCAGCTCGTTTCTCACCTCCGCGACCCCGGGTTCCATCATCGCCAATTTCTCTATCAGCGTTTTCTCATGCTCCGTCGCGACCTCTCCAGCCAGTACAGCGGTTCGATCCTCCATCGTCACCGCCACCGAACGAGCCGAGGGCAATTGAGGGATACGGGTCAGCCTTCGGGCAAACTGTGCGCTGACCTTGGTTCCGGCCGGGCGCGGATGCGAGAACCCGAGTGTGATGCGAAAGCGGATTTGAGGTTTGGTAGCGTTTTGGTTATTGAGTTGATTGCCGAACCCTGTATTACCGCGCCCGAAGCCGCCGAGACCACCGAATCCACCGCGTCCAATCGCACCGCCTCCTAACCCGCCGAGGCCCGCAGCCGTTTGGCCGCCAAGGAAGTTGGTCGCGGATCCACCGATGAACGCATTCGCATCGCGTTGAATCGTAAAGTTATCGGAAGAGCCAGTTTGTCCGGATACGTTGCCGGCAGCGTTGGTCTGTTGTTGCTGTTGTTGTTGTTGCTGCTGTGCGTCAGCAACTCGCAGGCTGGCAAAGGTCATCGCGAGAGCAAGCAACGTGTAATTGAGAAGACGCATTTTTAGCTTCCTTCACG
>CAUJKL010000614.1 GCA_963204995.1 Planctomycetota bacterium
ACGCCTTCGGCTTGCCGTTAAACGACTTAATACGGACCACGCGGAGGATAGAATCACGACATGCCCGTTGATGGGACTGCTCGCTTTACGATCGGCTGCCGATAGCCGCGTTGCGCGAGCTGCCGAAAATGCTCTGGCCGATAGGAAGGTGCGATGAACTCTGGTGCAACGATAGTTGTCAGGTGAACCGTATGCTTTGGCGATAAGTGACTCAGCCCAAACTGCTCAGGAGGGCGTGAGACGGGGCGGCGAGGCAAAGCCGTTCGTGACACAGGACGACAACTCCTTACACCGTTAACAGTGAATGTGTCGTTTTTTTCAACTAGATTTAAGCGACCAACGAGAGCGGGTTGTGTTCAACCGAGCGATAGCTCGCTTTGGCTGCGGCCCTGCCGCCTTAGGCAGTTATCGTAACCAGCTGCGGTCACATCGACCGACGCAGCAACGGTAGGCCGAATTCGAGGAGCCCAGCGACGCAGCTCCGGCGATGCTGTAGGTAGGTCGCGACGGTGCCGGAACTGCGCTTCGCTTGGTCCGGCCTACGGTGATTGCCCGCGCTGCGCAGCGGCTACTCCTCGATCCACGCTCGCAGCGAGTCGGTCACTGCCGAGTGCTTCGGCTTGCAGCTCACTCTCCGGTGCGTCGACGTTGACGAACAAGTGCTTGCGATTGAATCGCAGCTGACGAGTTGTCAGCGTCTTCGATTCGTCAATGGTGCCCGTCGACGCGAACCCGTCGCGCCGCATCACAGCCAATCCGGACGTGACGTTGGCATCGTGAATCCATTCGGTGGCATCAGTCAGTTCGGGATCGCCTTGACGGGCGCTGACGTAGAAATAAAGGTGATCGCCCACGACCAAGCCGAGACTGCCGCCCGCTTGAAAGTACACATACTTAAATCGTTTTGCCGGGTCTGACTCGTTCAAGTCCATCAGCAGGCTGTTCGATTCCGGCGCGCCGCGACGCAGCACGATGTTGGTCCCATTGACCACATCCAGTTCAGGACGCGTCCAGTGGATGCCGTCGGTCGAAGTGGTCAGGCACAGGTGCTGCGTATAGCCGCCCATGTACCACATCTTGAACAGCTGGTCGCTTGAATCGAACCAAATACCTCCGCCGAACTGGCTTGGCAAGCTGGAAGCTTACCCCACTTTTTGCTCCGAGGCTGTGATTTTATTGGTGGGATAGGCTTCCAGCCTGTCATTTTCCCCATATTTTTGACAGGCTGGAAGCCTATCCCACGTTTTTTTCACAGCCGCTCCGCGAACGGCCGTGACTTCTCTACTACTCATGGTTGTTCTCCGGATTCTGGCAGCGACTTGATCAGATGGGCTCCGCGAACGTAGGCCACAAAATGTTCGGGCCAGTGCGTCGAGCGGCCGAAGGGTTCTGGATAAAAGATGGCGACCTTGGCCTTGTTCCAAGGAGCAAAGCGCTCGTGCCGTTCCGGCGCGCCGAACCAGGCGTGATTCACTTCCGCCCCCAGTTGCCACGAGTAGATCAGGTCGTAGTTCCACTCGGTCGAGAACTCGTGGTACTTGTCGGTCTGGCGACGGTAGCCGGAGGCCAGCGCGATCCAAGGCGTCACTTCGTCGCAACTGTGACGTGCCGCGTTGGCTGCCGTGCGGCGGAAGATCTCTCGCGTGTAGCCGATCTCAGGCACTTGATACAGCGAACAGCCGAATGTCTCGGCTCGTTCATCGAGCGTGAAGTAGCTCGCTTCACTCCAGCCCGTCGGCGAGGCGCCCGGCTGGACCGCGCCACGAGCGTACCACTCGATGCGAACCTCGGGATAGACCGCCCGCACGACATCGGTCGCCGCGTCGTACTTAGCCGTGATCGCATTGTTCCACTCGACGTCGTCTGGCTTCACGTGAAAATGTTCGGAGTCGAACAGGATCGCCGAGATCGTTACGTTCGTCTCGTGCTTTTGATTCGCCGCCGCCAGTGCATCCCGGAGGGTTTCCATGCGCGCCTTGAGGTAATCAAGCTCCGCCTGATGAGTCGGCCCGACGTCAGTCGGCGGCAGATCCTTGCCAAATCGCCGATGCCATACGGAGTAGTTGATGCCGATCGATGCGGGCTTCTTTGGCTTCGCGGCATTGACCTGCTTGCAGACGGAGACCGCATGTTCGATCTGTTCCGCCGTGCCCCATTCGCCGCTCAACGAGATCGCACTCGTCAACCGCACGTACTCGTGGAGCAAATCGTCGGAGAGTTTTTCCATTGGCACGGGCCACGAGTAGTGTACCTTGGGCAGTGGCTTCAGTTCCTTGAGCCATGCCAGAATCTGCTGGTCGGTCGGCTTTGAATCATGGGCAAGCACGCACGTGGGAAACGCAAGCAGCAGTATCAATACCACTTTGTACATCGTGTCTACTCCTGTAATGTCGCTGCCGGGTCGTGGGTTTATCCGGTTGTGGTGGCACGACTGTTGTGCCACAACGATTGGTCATCAGTCCAAGCGGCCGTCGACTAAAACCGTCTGATTCGCCGCGACACTTCTCCGTGTAGCTGTCGTCCCGTCGAGGAACGTTATTTCTAAATCCGCGATGCCCGCCATGTAACCGTCGGTGGCGGTGAAACTTTGTCGAAAGACGAATGTGCCGTCACCATCGTTCGGCACCAACAGAATTCTTATCATCGATTAAACCCTTTCGGCGTCGGTCTACTCACTGTCCTCATCCGCGTTCGGATCGACCGTCACGATCACGCGGCGGTAACGCGTCAATGGCGGCGATCCCGTGTCCGTGATGGCCACGATAAGATGGATTGTACTCGCGGCGTTTACTTTGGGTGCGGCGAACGACGCTCGCGGCGATGTGGCGTTCGTGAGTGCGGGAAGTGCCCCTCGGTAACTTCCGACCTCGGGATAGAACAGCCACTCGAACTCCAAGCCGTCCCCGTCTGGGTCCGTCGAGTCGCTGGCGTCTAACGTCACTTGGTCCCTCGCCGCCACGATCCGGTGCAGCGGACCCTTGACGCGAGGCACGGGCGGATGGTTCGCATCGCGGAAGTCCGTCACGCACCAATCCAGGCGGACCTTGAAATCGTTTTGCAGATGAACGGCCCAGCGTTTCAACGTGTTGTCGCGGTCGGTCGAGCCCTGCCAGGTGTCTTGCTGATTGGCCCAGTAGTAAGCCTGATCCTGGTAGTTTTCATTTCGGCCATACCTCCCGCCCCAACTGCCCCACGTCGGCTGTTCCGGATCGTTCATTCCCGTGGGCACGAGATAGAGAAACGTCATCGTGTCGCCTTCTTTCTGCGGGTGCGTCGTGTTCGTCGGGTAGAGCGCGCCGAGCGGGCCGTGTCCGGTCATGACGTCACGCTTGATGTCAAAACCACCGGCGGTCGCCGTCAACGCCGAAAAGCGATGATACCAACGCTTCCTGTCGAGTTCCGGCCGAAACGTGTCGACCCAGAACGCGAACGGCGGCGGCAGCGTGGTCGTGTGGTCGCCGAACTTGTCGCTGGAACTCAGACGCAGCCGGTTTTTGAACGCGGCATAACCGGACTCGCCGCGTTCTCGAAGCACTCGGTCCAACGCCAATGTGAGACTGCTCGGTGCCGAGCCGTGGTCGGTCCCCCAGTTCATGAACCAGATTGGCCGTGGGTCGGCGGCATCGACCGCTGCGAGGATTAACTTCACGCCCTCGTCGCCATCTCCATATCCTGGCACGGTCCGTTCCAGCAACTGCTCGGGCCGAGGATAGCGGGCATCGTGCTGGGAGAGCTTGGGGTAACACTCGCCGTAGGCCTTGATCATTCGCTCGACGATCCCCAGCCCGGTCCGATCGCGATTGCGGTTCTCGCCTTCTCGCGCCGTAGGGCGATTGCAAATGATCCCTTCCACGTCCCATTCGTTTGCGTAAAGCAGAAACCGCACCATCGACTGCTCGTCGTCAGGATCGCCGCCCGCATCGGTTTCGACGATCACACGCAGACGCTGTGCAGCCTCTCTGCTGATTTCCGACATCAGTCGATCTTCCGCCGACAGGACGTCGTCCGTGCGCACGGCTGAAGTCGCCACGAAGACGATGACGGGGCAAAGCCAATACCATTTTTTATTCATGTTCCGCGTATCCTTTCCCTATCGGGCTTTGAAATAGCAAGCACCAGAGTGCGATGTGCTCCAAGTGTGAATCGCGTCTAGTCGCCGTCGGCAAGCACGTTCCCGCCGAGCTATTCGTCGAATGGTTCATCGCCAGCCAGTTCGTTGAGATAGTTCTCCACATTGGTATACCCGTTGTTCGCCACTGCCCACCCGTCTGCCGGATTGTTCCGTTCGAGACCGCGGGCGCGTTCCCATTCGTCCGGCATGCCGTCGTCGTCCGTGTCGGTAGGCGGTGGGGAGGAATTCAACACGGGATAGCGGCTGAGCGGAAGTTTGTCCACGCCATCGAAGGGGCCGATCTTGCCGGTGCGAGTGCGGACTTCATGCATGATTCGCTCATCCACAGCATCGCGTTTCGGTTTGGTCGAGCCGACGCCGTTCAGCACTGTCTCGAAGACGTTCTTCGTTGGCGTCGTTGTTACTGAAGCCGTCGCGAACTCGTCGTCCGAGCCATACTTCGCCTTCGCTGCGAACTTGATGTTGGACACGTCGCTGATGTCGACTAGCGCGCGATCCCAGTGTGCATCGCCACATCCCGTTTCACACTTTGGCCCGAAGTTATCCTGCAAGAACACCTTCACCGATCCGGAAATGTGGGCCAGGCCGCCGTTCAGCGTGAAGTATCCGCTCGTGTCCGGCCCTGGAATGTAGACGTTATTGACGAGGTTCACTTTGAGGACCGTGCCGATGTCAGCGTCCAGCGGCGCGCCGCCTGATTTCACAGCGCCGAGTTCCGTAGCGCCTTGCGCGCCGCCCCATTTGTAAACGACGTTGTTGCGAAAATCCAAGAGGCAGGCGTCTGGGCGTGACGGACCTACCGGCAACATCAGCGGGTTTCGCCCGCGATTGTGCGCGAACAACGAGTGATGAACGCTGACTCGCATCTGTGCCGGCTGGTTGCCTTCCCAGCCCATGATCATTCCCATGCTGTGCGGCCCCTTCTCGTGTCCCCACAGCGCTCCTTCAGCCAGGATGCACCACTGATAAGTCACGACCGTGACATTCCCATACACTTCGGCGATCTCGTCAACCGCCCACAGAAACGAACAATCAACGACGACGACGTCATGCACCGTCTTGGACGAATTGCCGT
>CAUJKL010000615.1 GCA_963204995.1 Planctomycetota bacterium
ACCTTGCCGCCTTCCTTCTCTCGCATCGAATTGATCATCCGAAATCCGAACAGACCTTCCTTGGTGTCGCCAAATGTCACCGGCCCTGCGGGGGCGGTGAACACAATGTCGTAAATCATTAATCGATTCTGAAAAATGGAAATCGTTGTTGTCTCAATCACGACAGGTTTCCCATCTTCTCCAAGCCAGTGATTCACCACGTTTAGCGTGGCCGGACCAGCGTCGGTCGAGTCATGAGACTGAATAGAGACATTCTCGATTTTTCCAGCCTCCGCCCAGAACTTGATGTCGTTCACTTCGTCAATCGACACCCAAATTCCTTTGTGGTGTTTGTGGTCTTCGGGATTCTCAAGTGGCCGCGAAATGATCGTGCCGTTCGGGTCATACACGGGCGAGAAGAAAGGCTTAGGCAACTCCTTGCTGATGTTGTAAACAGCAAAGGGTGCATCGCCGATCTTTACGGTGACCTGATCCCCTTGGCGGTCGAACGTCACCGGGGTCGCCCCAAAACTAGCGGCAGTGAAAGCGAAGACAAGCAGGTTCGTTATCGCGAATAGCTTCATGGGGGCACTCTCCAAGAGAATTGTTTTAGGTGCGGGGAGCCGATTAGTAGTACTTCGTTGTTGCTTCGATCGAATCGATCGCAGCGGCGTGCTGACAATTGGGGGTGTCGTTGCCAAACGTGCCAGAGTCGTTTGGCGTTCGGCGACCTCTACAGATAACTTGCGCCCAACCGAGCCACAAGTCACGAGCAGAAAAAACATCACATCTTTCCGTTCGCTCAAGATATTCCCGAGGAAACGATCAGTAAATTCAACCAATAATTCCCATTCTTTGTAGCAAAGCCAAACGCCCTAGACTACCGATAGTTACTCTTGCTGACACTCTCCCTCTTTTATCACTCCCCACACAAATGGACACGTCATGAGGACGTGGCCGCTCTAGGTAAAGGAGCCTCCCCCTACGATGACGGCAGCATCTCTTCCGATTCACAACCTGGACGACTTACGTCGGTATGTTCACCACACCATCTGCGAATACAACGAACTGGAGGTCAATGTTTTCGAGATCACCGAGCGAATACTGCTTCGGGCCGGCAAACCCTGCGGGGTCTATTTTTGCCTGCATGGTCCGAGATCCGTAAAGCTAACTGCAATTTGGGAAACAGAATCGAACACAATCTTATTCTATGGCTCGACGGGCCAGCGGATGCATCGGACGCATCTTGTAGCTGCCCCCGAACTTCAGTCACAAGCTGCCTGATTCAGACAGCGACTAGCGTTAACACCAAGCCCACAAGGCTTTTGGAATCATACACGGAGGTTTGATGATGCTGGTTCTATCGAGAAAAGAGCGCGAACGAATCCGTCTTGGAGATTCGATCGTGATAACTGTCGTGCGAGTATCGGGCGACCGCGTGCGGCTCGGAATTGAAGCTCCTGGCGACATGCTTGTTCTCCGTGAAGAACTCGACGCTGCGGAAGGCGGTGCCGTGGAGTTGATAATTCAGCCGAAAGCGGCCTGAACGTTCCCCACCGAAGAGATTTTCGGTGCGAGCAGCGTCCGACCGCGTCCGACGACGGCAATTCAGCGGCGCAAAGCCGACCTGCTATCTAGCCCCTGTATTGAGACACAACTACCGTCTCAGCAGGGGCTTTTGTCGTTCTTGAAGCCAGGCATAGCGTTCCTGTTTTACAAGTCAGAAATCCTCTCAAAGAAAAATATCGATCTTCAAGTTTATCTCTTTGACAACTTGCGATCGGGCGGCTATCATGCCCTCTCAGATCAACCAATCTCGATATTTGTGAGAATTGGCTTAATCCGACCCCGCCTGACTCACCGAATGAACACGCCTGAGTGCTGGATTGATGTGCATTCCTAGATTCCAGCTAGTTTTCCAACGGAACAATTTCTTAATAATCTGAGGAGGAGTACCGATGCGACGTCGCGACTTTTTGCACGTTGGTTTCGCTGGTGGTATTGGCCTGACGCTCGCGGACTTTTTCCGCATCAAAGAAGCTCAAGCAGATCAGAAGTTCTACGAGAGCAAAGAGGGTCCAGCTAAGTCGATCATCTTCATCTACATGCCTGGCGGCATGTGCCATCAGGAGACTTTCGATCCCAAGCCGTATGCCCCGATCGAATACCGTGGCCCGATGAACAGTATCGCCACGAATGTGGATGGCATCCGCATCAACGAGACATGGGCACAGACCGCTCAGATCACCGACAAGCTCGCGATCTGTCGCTCGATGACCCACGGCGAAGCCGCTCATGAGCGCGGCACGCACAACATGTTTACGGGTTATCGGCCAAGTCCTGCGTTACAGTATCCGAGTATGGGAAGCGTGGTATCGCACGAATTCGGACCGCGCCATGACTTACCGCCTTACGTATGTATTCCGAATCAGCCGAACGAGTTTGCTGGTACCGGCTATTTAAGCTCTTCTTATGCGGGCTTCAGTCTCGGTGCCGATCCTGCAACCGACGGGTTCAAGGTTCGTGATCTTGGTCTGCCAGGTGGCGTTGACGACAAGCGATTTGTTACTCGCCGCAGCATTCTCGATACGGTAAACGCTCACTTCAAGCAGAAGGAAGAAGCGGATGCCTTGGATGCTGTCGACACGTTCTATAATCGAGCCTATTCGATGATCAGCTCGCAGCAAGCTCGCGAGGCGTTCGATATCGAAAAGGAAGACCCAAAACTTCGTGATCAGTACGGTCGCAATACCGCGGGTGCGAGATTGTTGTTGGCTCGCCGGCTTGTCGAGTCGGGAGTTCGTTTCGTCACGACCACTTACGGCGGATGGGACATGCACAACAATATCGAAGCTGGCATCAAGAGTCAGGTTCCGCCGTTCGATCAAGCATTTGCAATGCTGATTCGAGATCTAGATGGACGTGGCTTGCTCGATTCGACGTTGGTCTGCATTGCGTCCGAGTTCGGTCGAACGCCAAAGATCAACGGCAACGCCGGCCGCGATCACTGGCCGAAGGTGTTCAGTGTTGTGATGGCTGGTGGTGGATTGAAGAAGGGGGTTGTTTACGGATCCTCTGACGCAACCGCCAGCGAACCGGAAGAAAATGCCCTGACGGTCAGTGACTGGGCAACCACAATTTATCATCAGTTGGGTATCGTCGCCGACAAGGAGCTGATGGCTCCTGGTGATCGTCCCATCGAAATCGTTGACGGCGGTAAAGTTCGCAAGGAATTGCTCGCTTAATTCGCTGCAAATGCCCGCCTGCTAATATTGGCCTACCGATGCGGGCCTCGTTGCTACGTCAGCGTGGCCCGCTTTCCTACAACCTCCCGGGAGATGGTTATGCCAAGTCGCTGTTCGCTCCAGTGGCTCGTCGCACTCGCCGCTTGTGTTTCTGCAGTTCCCGCATTCGCCGCTTCGCCTCGCCTGACTCGCATCACGCCCCCAGGGATTCAGCGCGGTGCCGAGCATGAGGTCACGTTCAGTGGCAACAATCTGGCAGATGCTCAAGACATCTTGTTCTATAGCCCCGGCTTTGAAGTCGTTAAAGTCGAGGGGAACGGTAATAGTTGCAAAGCGACTGTAAAGGTCGCTGCCGACTGCCGATTGGGAGAGCATGTCGCTCAAGTTCGCACTGCGAGTGGTATCTCGGACTTTCGTGTGTTCTATGTCGGAGCATTGCCGGCAGTTGACGAGAAGGAACCCAACACCGACTTCGCCGAACCGCAGGCCATTGACCTGAATGTTACCGTGCAGGGTGTTGTGCAGAATGAAGACGTCGACTACTACGTTGTCGAGGCCAAGAAAGGACAGCGGATTTCGGCCGAAGTCGAGGGTATGCGTCTCGGTATCACGATGTTCGATCCGTATGTTGCGATTCTAGACGCCAAGCGATTTGAGCTGTCCGCCAGCGACGACACGCCCTTGATCGGACAGGATTGTGCAGCCTCTGTCGTGGCACCAGAGGACG
>CAUJKL010000616.1 GCA_963204995.1 Planctomycetota bacterium
CACACGTTCGTTTTCCAGAATCGATACCAATCCGTCTGGTGAATCCTTCGTTGATGCCGAAAGGCGTTGAGCACACGTAATTGAAATTACTGTCATCGAGGTATCCGAAGTGAATCCTTCGTTGATGCCGAAAGGCGTTGAGCACGCGCAGAGCGGCGGCGGTGGATCCACCGAGGTGGAGAGTGAATCCTTCGTTGATGCCGAAAGGCGTTGAGCACACGAAGTCCGGCCGGACGTTGGCACCGTCGGGCCGTGTGAATCCTTCGTTGATGCCGAAAGGCGTTGAGCACACAACAACACAACCAATCATCGGAGCCAAGACAATGTGAATCCTTCGTTGATGCCGAAAGGCGTTGAGCACGTAATCCGCGCCTCGGCGGCGACGGCTTGAGCGGGTGAATCCTTCGTTGATGCCGAAAGGCGTTGAGCACACGATCAACTCGCCGAATTCGCCGCCGACGCGGTAAGTGAATCCTTCGTTGATGCCGAAAGGCGTTGAGCACTGTCGCCATGAAGATCGGCGATACAAGCCCTTGCAGTGAATCCTTCGTTGATGCCGAAAGGCGTTGAGCACTTGTCTTCCTTGTGCAGTCACTCGGCGGAACAGTGGTGAATCCTTCGTTGATGCCGAAAGGCGTTGAGCACGGAACCGATGCTGCCAAGCGATGATCGACGCGACGACGGGTGAATCCTTCGTTGATGCCGAAAGGCGTTGAGCACCGAAAGGATTGGAGAAACAATGTGGCTGAACCTAGTGAATCCTTCGTTGATACCGAAAGGCGTTGAGCACAAGATGTCAATTCGAGGGTTGTTCGTGGACGGCAAGTGAATCCTTCGTTGATGCCGATAGGCGTTGAGCACTACTCTAGGGCCTCGACGTAGTCGCGAACCGACTCGGTGAATCCTTCGTTGATCGAACGCACCCGCGAAACTGTTCGTTTTGCGACGTACAACGGCAAAGCACAATCGATTCCCGGTTGGGCTCGGGAAATCGGGATCACACCTGAGGCGCTACGCGTTCGACTCAAACGAATGCCGCTGGCTGAGGCACTTACGACGCCAAAGCAGAAGTAAGAAACGCGATTGATTCGGATCGCTGTCGCGGGCTCGTCGGACGGTGGTCGATGACGACTGAGGCATGCGAACAATCGAGCTGTGGTTTGATTTGTCTATACGTAATCGAACGCCATCGAATAGCTGTCGGGTGGGCTGCATCCCGCGACGCGGCGTAGGATTGTTGTCGCTCTCGTACACTCGCTTGCACGCCGATCTTGCCTATTGTCAGTTGCGTAATTACGCAACTGAACCCACACAACGCTCGCGTCGGGAGGTGCGTATTTACGCACATGAAGCCATACTCGCGTTCGCACAGGCTATTGCGAATCGGTGCCCGTTGAACTTGCCAGCCGTGGCAACGAGAAGTGTTTAACTACAACTACTACAACCACTACACCGCAGGGGCGATGCAATAATGCTTGACAACGCGTGAGTGATTGCCGATAACGCTTGATACAGGCAATCAGCTTGCTTCAAAATCCAGTTGTCGCAAGACAGTGGGGGTTCAAGTCCCCCCTCTGGTACCTTTTGATAGCAAGGACTTACGGCGATTCGCTGTGAGTCCTTTTTTCGTTTCCAGCGTCGACTGGGGACAAAATGGGGACAGCACGGGGCTCGTGTTGGGGTCGTGTCGCTGGGTTCCTTCCGTTATCCAACGGAGAATCCAGGCATGGCTTCCATCGAACAACGTGGCCGCAGTTTTCGCGTCGTGTTTCGCTATCGCGGACGCAGATTTGCCCGCTCCCTGCGAACGGCCGACGAGAAACAAGCGACGGCAACCCTGGCTCGCTTGGAGGATAATCTGCGTCGCGTCGAACTTGGGACTTTGTCCGTGCCCGAAGCATCGGATGTCGCCACTTTTCTGCTCTCGGACGGTCGCCAAAGCGCCAAACGCGAGCGTTCCGAAATTCGCACGCTCAGCCAATTGTTGTCCAGCTACTTCGAGAATATTCCGCCCGAGTCACTTGAAGAGAATACGATCGACGGCATGCGGACGCATCGCCGACATCTGGAGCGGTTGCTGGGTGAAAATCTCCCCATTCAGGCCCTGCAATTCGACGATCTGCAAACCTATGTCGACCGGCGGTCTCAAGAACCGGGACAACGCGGTCACACGATACGCCCCGCCACGATCAAGAAGGAACTCCGAACCTTAACCTGCGTCTGGAACTGGGCCATCGATATGCAAGTCGTCCGTAATCCACTTCCCAAACGGCGGCTACGCTATCCCAGGACTTCCGAAAAGCCACGCTTCCAGACATGGCAGGAAATCGATCGCCGCATTCGACGCGGTGATCTAACACCCGATCAGGAGGCCGAACTTTGGGCCTGCCTATTCCTAACCACCGGTGAAATCGACGAGTTGTTGGCGCATGTGCGGGACAGTGCTCGGCACCCGTTTATCTATCCGATGTTTTGCTTCGCTGCTCACACGGGCGCTCGCCGAAGCGAGATGCTCCGTTCGGAGATTGACGATATCGACTTCTATACGAAGTCGATCACCATTCGTGAAAAGAAGCGGGTACGCGGTACGACGACGACTCGGACCGTTCCACTGGCACCCGAATTGGATCGAGTGCTCACCAAGTGGTTCGACGAACATCCCGGCGGTTCGTATACGTTCTGCCATCAGCTCGATGTACCGCGCAGCAAGAAACAGCGAGATGCCTATGAACCGCTCACCAAGCATGAGTCGGTGACGCACTTTCGTTGTACACTGGCCGAAAGCAAATGGGAGAAGCTCCACGGTTGGCATGTTTTTCGTCACTCGTTTTGCTCCAACTGCGCGTCAGCGGGAATCGACCAACGCTTCATCAACGCGTGGGTTGGTCACCAGACCGAAGAGATGGTGCGACGATACCGGCACCTCATCCCCAATCAGCAGTTGCAAGAGATCCAGCGAGTTTTCGTTACGCCACAGCCGAGAATCCATGTCGAACAAAGCGGCGTTGACGCGGAAGCGGCCGAGGTGGCAGTCGGGTGAGCGAAGGCCGACCGCACGGACAAGCGTTGGTCCGCCGAGCCCGCTCGAAAGCCCGCCAGTCGGAGGCGTGTCCGTAGCCGCAGCGGGCCGAGCTTGCTCGGACTGCGTAGGCGAAGTGACAGGGCTCCGCGGCGGGCACCTGTTTCGTGGCAGCGAAACTATGAATGATCGGGCTCGGCGGCTCACCAAAAATGCAAGCCGAACCGTGTTGATCCGGCTTGTATCTCGACTTGCGACATTTACAAGAGCCGACAAATCGGCACCAAGCCAAGCGAGCAGCCGTAGCAGCGGCCGGTCCATTCGATGAAGCCGTGTTGGATCATCGCTCGCATCAGCCCCTCGTTTTCCGTGTAGGTCTTGAACAGGAATTCGTCCTCGGCAAGCGGCGGGTTACCAATACAAACCGAAGCGATTGCGTACAGTTCATGGCCGCGGTACAGAAACACGGCAAGTCGGTCGTTGGCCGCGTATCGGTCCGTGACGATACGAACATTGGTGAAATTGAATCGAGAGTTGTTGGTCATTGAGAGGGTTGGAAATGAGAATAAAGTATCATCGGCCGTTCGCGCCCACCCAGCTAAACGTGCGTGTCGGTGGCTAAACGGTCGCATGACGTAGTCGGAACTAGAAGACGCTCGTCCTTTCAGTCACGGGGTTTGTATCGACGACCAGGACGTCGAAGTCGTAGACGTCCCACTCGACTCGTTCTGGTTCCTCTCCATACACAGCGTCATATGCGAGTTCGATCGCGTCTTCTTCCGACTCCGCCTCGATGTAGGCTCGCTGGCATTGATGGACGGAGACAAGGACTTCAAATTGTGGCATGGTGATGATGGTTAGTGAATAAAATCGAAACGCTTACCTTACATTGGCAGTATTCCTTCGTTGCGGATACGATCGATCTCGGTGTCGGCGATGATCCATTCTTGCGTCGGTCCGCGACCGCACGCCCGCTTACTGGCATACACTCGCCCCAGTCGACACCACTCTCGAACGGTGAACTCGGCACGGCCGAGCAGTTGGGCGACCTCAGCCACGGTGTACCATTCCTTCGACCGCTCTTGCCCACGGAGTAGTTGTTGCACATCGGCGACCGACTCTTCGATCGTGGCCAAGCGTTGGCTCAATACAGCCACCGTTTCGGCCAATAGGGTTGCAATCGTTTTCTCTGTTTCCTGACGCGCATCGGTTGTTCGCTGCGAGTTGGTCAAGACTTCGCTGAATCGGTCTTGTAGTTCTGCGCGAAATTCAACGTCCGTCGTAGAGGATTCAGACCGATGTCCATTTGTGTTCTTTGATGCCAGTGCTGATTCAGCATGTCGCATATTTAGTTTTGGTAAGAGATATAAAAGAAATGACCGCGACCAACCTCGATGGCTAGCTGCGGACAGATGACACTAGTCGGCTGACCCTTCCACCACTTCGCCATCCTCAAATACCGCCCTACCATTGAAGCCCTCGCCCTCTTCTTGGTAGATCAGTGTGATCGACAGTTCAGGAAATAGCGTCGAGAGTGTTCGGACAACGGGAATTGGTGGGTTCCAAGCCGAGCAGAATTCGTACCTGCCCGGTTCGGTCGCCACGAATTCATACGCGTTCCACTTCGTACCCCAGTTGGCAAGCTGCCAGTCGTACCAATTTCGGTGTGGGTGCTCTAGTTGCGTTTGCAGACTAAGCCCACCTGTGCAGATTGCCTCAACGATCGGTGGAACCGGCACAATCCGATTGAAGTCAAATGGTCGCTCTTCGCTGTGAACGGCGATATCTAGCAGCTCGACGACCTTCTCGTCACCGTCTGCGGTAACTGTGTTGTAAACGTGATTAGGCATGGAAACATTGGAGAATGATATAAAATGCCCGCGACCAATCTGCATGACTAGCCGCGGGCTCTTGAGGCTATGCCTCCTCTGCATCTCCGCCCGACTTATCGGTCTCGAAGATGTACTTTTTGCACTCGTCAAGTGCGTCGATGGCCAGTGCGAGGTCCTTGGCTCTCAGCGTGTTCGTGTGTTTGAACTCGCCGTCGACTTTGTACGAGCGTCGCAGAGAGACGTTGTAGGCAATGAACGTCTTGCCGTCTTTGGTTTCCTTTTCCTCGCGGAAAACGGCTGCTGAGACATCGCCGTCGCCAAATCGGGCGACAGGTTGTGCCGGTGGTGTTACTGGCTTGCTTGCCATAATGAATGAAAGGAAGGATGCAAAAAGCCCTGTCGGGCTGCATCAAATCGGTCACGACCGACGCGGGCGTCAAGGTGGAGACTCTGTACTACCTTGATGCCAACGAGCGGCGGTCGTGGCATCGATCGGCAGCCATCGACAGGGCGGCACGCCTTCCGTTCAGCATGGTAAGGATGCCAGCAACAGCCCGCTACCAAGTCGCTCGCTTCGGCGATGCATGCTCTGCGAGACAAAGATGCCAGTCCGTGTCAGTTTCTTACTGTCGACAGATGTGAGTTGACAAATCACGTCCGCGGCGCGAGTGAGGTAGCCCTGTCAGGCTGCACTCCAACGGCCACGACCGACGCGGGCGTCAAGGTGGAGACTCTGTACTACCTTGATGCCAACGAGCGGCGGTCGTGGCACTAATCGGCAGCCGTCGACAGGGCGGTATGCCTTCCGTTCAGCATGGTAAGGCAATATCCCTTTGCTTCTCCCGCCCAGACCGGGTAACTCCCACGCATTTCGACATGGAACGACTCGTTGGATCGCGCATCGAAACCTCTCATGGGGGAAGGGAGACTATTCCCCCTTCCCGAAGCGATCGCCACACTGAGCAACCAGTCGCAACGCTGGGTCAACCTCATCTCGATAGAGAGTCGTGCTTGCTCTTTCACGCTTCGTCTTGCCGTCGCGATATGTTCGCCAGACGACCACGCGATATCGAGGCACCTCTCGACGGTTCTTGCGTGGCATCTCGAAGATGCCCGCCGAAAGCCTGCGGTCGTGGACAACGGCCACGGCTTTGCAGCTACGCAGATTCTCTGGCACTGGTCGCCCGTCGATCATTGCCGCTCGGTCGAGTCCCAAGACTCCTCTGGCGAGTCGTTTGAAGTTTGGCATGGGTAGATGGGTTAGGAAACAAAACACCTCGGCCGTACAGCCCGCATGCGGAGCACGTCAAGCCGAGTGAGCGGTCAATCGGCGTGCAGGTTTTCGAGCCGTTCTCCCGGACTTCGTGTTGCGGCGATGAAAACCTCTTGCCGCCGATCCGCGAGCGACCTTGATGTGCGAGCACGGGCTGTATGCTGCGAGATGTTTTGTGAAGATCCTCAACTCGAGAATTCTCAGCGACTTCACCGTCCCAACAGGGACGGCCGAGCGATCCGTGACGAACGCGGGGGCCGAAGCCGCGTGAGGAGACGGGACGCGAGGACGGGGTGCTGGGGCGGTAGCCCCGGCTTCAAGTGGTGGCAAGCGACCGGCTGCACCGTCCGACCCGCAATGGGGCTATCGAGTGGTGGGCGGGTATCGAGCCCACCACGAGCACCCTATTGGAACGCAGCAATTGAAGCCGGGGGTGGGAACGAGCGTGCGAGTGACAGCCCCGGCACCCCGAAGTCGCTGTTAAATAATGACTTACGCAAATCACTCAAGTAGTCCCGAGTAATTCCCTGCGGGGACTACCTAAAACACCGGGTAGGAAACTACCTAAGGAACTACCTCTGGAACCACCTTCGCGGGTTAATCAGGCGCTCGATCTAGAAGTCGGTCCATGCTCCAACCGGGATGTCTTTACCTGTGAACGCCGGGTGGTTGAGAACCTCCTCGCTGACTTGCAACTCGGTTTCTCGGCGCGACGATTCCCTAATTTCATCAATGGCGAAGCGGCGAGTGGCTGAGGGCTGAACGATTGAATCGAGCGGCATCGCGTCGCTTGACGGTGAGCCTTCGGAGGAGCCCGAAGAGGGAGTGTTCTTGGCCATGCTTGCGTTGGGAAATGACGGCCCAACCTTAGCGCAGCTTCCGTAGGTTTGTCAAGCAACAGCTGGCGATGGAACTTCCGTTGGGTCGGTCTCCTCGAAGAAGGGCGACTACGACCGAAAGAGCGAGCGAGGACGCCGCATCGCGTCGAGCCAGATCGGCTGCCGCAGCACCGAGTTGGGAGTCACGTCCTTCGCCACAGCGAAACGGCAATAAGCGATGCCCGAATGGTGCCTCCCCCAACCGATGATGCTCTCGATCCTGCGGACTGTCGGACAGATAAACGCAAAACGTGGAATGCCGTTCTCGGCGTCGGGCCAATGTCGGAGATGGTGTCGGTTGTGGAACAGAGTCGCATACCAAGCCAGCTTTTGAGTGATCTGGGCTTCGCCCTCAGTGGAGCGGTCGTATTCGAAGTACAGTGCGACCTTTGCCGGTGGTTCGCCTGGCAGATGCAACAGCGCAGCGGCGTCAGGGCGGCAACTGAGCGACCGGTTCTCGACCCGAAATGTCTCCGCCAGGAGAAACTGTTCGTGTTTCTTGGCGGTCGGCGTCCAGTCGGCGTACGTGTCGTACTCCATGATCCACCTCGGCGCGGGAAGGGCTTCTTGACGATAGGCATCATCGAACGCCAGCCTCGTCTTCACCACACCAAGGCGATGCACTACCGTTTCCACACTCGGCATGTCGGAGCGGCCGGGACGCGGCGGTCGCCTGCCAAGCCGTTTTTCGACCAAGTCCGCACCGGCGACTGTCAGCCGGTAGATGCTTGGTTTTTTCCTCGGAACTCGAGGGCTCTTGGGAGTCGCGTTCTCCATTATTGTCGGACTCCTAGACTCGACCCAGCCCTGTGCTTCCATGTCCGCCAATCGTCGTTGGCAGCTTTTCGGCGACTTCACCGAAGTTCCATCCGCTTTGGCAGAGAAGTGGCGTTCGAAAAGCAACTCAGTGTCCATTAGGCCCAACTCGCCGAGTTCGGCGAGAGCGGCCAAGTCGCGATCCGTGACAACGATATTCTTCTTTGCCATTTCTAGAAATCCGATAAGCAACCAGCGGGGATGTCTTCACCCGTGAATGCCGGATGATGAAGAACCTCGTTGGGCAGTGTCCATGGATCGAGGGCAGGTGCTTTCGTTCCAACTGTCACGTTCGGCGGTGACGATGCAACGTTTAACCATTGGTCGAGGAGCCGCCGTTCGACTACTGGATCGGCAAGCGAGTTCGCTGGGTCGATATAACACGGATGCTGATAGAGCTTACGTTTTATCCAACTTAGCGTGGCCAGTTTCCACGCAGCAGGAAGCCCGTCAAAGGCGTCGGGGACGTAGTCGACCTGGACTCGAAATCCTACTTTTTTATCCCTTTGTGGCAAGTCACGCTCAACATCGTCCGTCGTAATGACCAATTGGCGACGCTTCAACTCGCAAATGCGTTGAGTCATCTTGGCGAGTTGATCGTTCACCGACGTTTCGAGTTGTCCGGAGTCCGATTCTTCAAGACGAAATTGCGAGAGAGGGGTCTGGGACTTAGTCACCGAGTTACCCGTTGTCCGTGTCTCGCTTTCTCCTTCAGCGTCACTTCCGCCGACCGAGTCCGTTTTGCCAATCGTAACTACGTGTGTCGTGCCACTTGACCTGGTGCGGGTGCCACCTCGGGACGTCGTTTTCCCGACTGTTTCACCTTCCATGTTGGCGGTAGATTCAGCTCGGCTTTCCGATTGATTCCTCGTCTGAGACTCGGAAATCGATTCGTTCGTTCCATCGCCGCGCCCTTGCCCCTGGCCTTCCATATGTGAATGAACTAGCGACTCGCCTTCGCTCGCCCCTCTCGTAGTGCCACTCTGGTCGGTCCAGCCGGCACCAGGCTGGTAGATCACCACTCCACCAGGACCGAATTGAGGCGGAAGGTTTTCGCTGATACCTTGCCCCGCACTGGTGCCCGAGTGTTCGCCGTGAGTCTGTCCATGAGCGATCCCATCTGCGGTGGTATGGAAGTTCGTTGTTTGCTGAGATGTTCCAGAAGTGTGGCCCACTGTGTTCCCAGTGCCGGACGAAACTGTCTTCCCGGCTTGATTTGTCACAGATCGATTGGATGAGCGAGAATCCGAATTGCTCCAATTCTCGGCTTCCGACGCGGCGGCGTTTTTCCCATCCGCAACGGATTCACTCTTCGCGGCACTCCAGTTTTTTGTTTTCGCGGAATTGCGGCCGGTGGCGTGACTATCCGAATCAGTCCGAGCCTCGGTGTCTACCCACTGGTAACCGTCTTGGAACTGGATTTTGTGAATCAATTTCGTGAAATCGAGTTCCGG
>CAUJKL010000617.1 GCA_963204995.1 Planctomycetota bacterium
AAGGGACCGAAGTCGAAGAAGGAAAGAAGATTATCGCCGAGAGCGATGTTGACATTATTACCGCCGACGACTTGAACGATGCGGCCCGCAAGGTCGTGGCGACGTTGGCCTAACGCGGCGGAATTCCGAATGGTGGGCACGGCCCACCCTACTATTCGAAAGCAAAGACGATGAGCATTCTGGTAAATAAAAATACTCGCGTGATCTGCCAAGGCATTACCGGCAAAGCGGGTGAATTCCACTCGAAGAACTGCCTCGATTACGGCACCAAGATGGTCGGTGGAGTAACGCCCGGCAAAGGTGGCGAAACTGCTTTGGGGCTACCCGTGTTCGATACCGTGATGGAAGCCGTCGAGCAAACGGGCGCGGACGCGACGATGATCTTCGTCCCGGCACCCTTCACAGCAGACGCGATTCTGGAAGCGATCGATGCGGGAATTAAAACGATCGTGGCGATCACGGAAGGTGTTCCCGTATTGGACATGGTGCGTGTCTATGAGATTGTTCGCAGGAGCAACTCCGTCCTGATTGGACCGAACTGTCCCGGCGTCATCACTTCGGACGAGTGCAAGATCGGCATCATGCCGGGTTACATTCACAAGCCGGGCAAAGTCGGTGTGATGAGCCGTAGCGGTACCCTCACGTACGAGGCGGTTTGGCAAACGTCGAGCATGGGGCTCGGCCAGACAACGTGCGTCGGACTTGGTGGCGACCCAATCGTCGGCACTTCGTTCATCGATCTCTTCAAATTGTACGAGGCCGACCCGGCCACCGAAGCGATTCTCATGATCGGCGAAATCGGCGGTACGGCAGAAGAAGAAGCCGCCGCCTTCGTGAAAGCACATGTCACGAAACCCGTCGCCGCGTTCATCGCTGGTCGCACGGCACCTCCCGGCAAGCGGATGGGTCACGCCGGTGCAATCATCTCTGGCGGCAAAGGCACTGCTGCGGAAAAGGTCGCAGCCTTGCAGGACGCAGGAATCGAAGTCGCGGAAAGCCCCGGAGATATGGGCGTCGCCGTGGCACGGGCGATTAAAAACAAGGGCGGCTGAGACTTGAGTTAGGTAGGAAGATTAGGGGTAGGAAGATGAAGACCTGCGCTTCCCAATATTCCTACCCCTAATCTTCCTACCTGACAACCTTCAAATCAACCGTCGCCGCTCCTGATCCAACCGCTCCGCGATAAAGTTGACGGCTCGTGCGGCCATGCGGTTGTAGTAATCGAAACTGTGGCCACCGCCGGACGTTTCAAGATCACACTCGTGCGGCACGCCTAGCGAATAAAGCTTCATCCGCAGTCGATCCGCGCTCTCCCACCAGTCGTAATCTGCCGGGTCGCAGCTGAAGAATTGATGTCGGGGCCAGTTCAGCGGATGAATGTGTAGCGTGGCTGTGTCCTGTCGAACGGCTTCAGGATCGGAGTACATCTGCTGAATGGCTTCCTCGTCGTCGAAGCGGTTCTGGAAGTCAATCGCTGGCGAGATCGCCGCCACGATCGGGAAACGCACTGGATGTTTGTACGAGATACGGAGGGCACCCTGCCCGCCCATGCTTATTCCTAGCAAGGCGACGCCGCGATCCTTGGCTCCGAAACGCTGCGTCACATAGGGCAAGACGTTGTCCAACACATGCCGCTCGGCGGTCACTTTCGTATCGAATTCGTGGCAGATTCGATCGGTCCACCAACTGCGTCGTGTGATGGGCGCAACGACGGGCAATCCGTGTCGTGCGAACTGTTCTGTGAAAGCAGGCTTATCGACGAGCCGATGTAGGTGAACACCGTGCAGGTAAATGACCGCGAACCCATGTTCATTGCGCTGCGGCGGCTCGTACACGTCACAGGGATGGCCGCCGACCGTCTCCTCGCTCCAAGTTCCCGGCTCGCTGCTCATACATTGTGACCTTCCACCGATTACGGTCCTCCGTTGCTCAGCGTACAGGGGACCTCCAGCTTGGGCTACCCGTCGAGGAACGCCGCTTTTAGAATAGCAACGTCCCTTCGAACCCGGCAGAAACACATCGCCAAGCGTGAAGACCCTGTGAAGACGTTGCTCACCGAAGCTGAACTCCAAGCCGGCGTCGCCCGAATGGCGCTCGATATCGCCACGGCGTATGGCGAGCGACCGCTGACGATCGTCGGTGTCTTGACCGGTAGCATTGTGCTGCTGGCGGATCTCATTCGACAGCTTGATATGCGGCTTCGTGTCGGCGTGCTGCAAGCGAGCAGCTATCGAAGCGGGACGACTCGCGGCCAATTGACGATTAATTCCGAGATGATGTTGAATGTTACCGGGCGAGATGTGTTGGTGATCGACGATATCTTTGATACGGGGCACACGCTGGTCGAAGTCGTTGCTAAGTTAAAGGAACTATCGCCGACTTCAGTAAAAACAGCGGTACTGCTTCGCAAGCACGGACGACAGGAAGTTGATTTTGAACCAGAATTCGTGGCCTTTGAGATTCCCGATGAATTCGTCGTCGGGTACGGATTGGATTACGCTGACCAGTATCGGAACCTTCGCTATCTCGCAGCCTTGGAGCCGGAGGATCTGGCCGACGACAGAACATGAATCCTTTGCGGCTGTTGATAGTGACTCCCAGGTATTGGCCGCTCGTCGGCGACACGGAACGTGTCACCACACGGCTGGCGAATCAGTTTTGTGCCAGAGGTTGTTCGACAACGATTCTTACGGCGAGGTGGCACAACGACTGGCCAGAATCCGTTGTCCATCTACACGCTGTCGTGAAGCGGCTGCCCGGATCACCTCGTGGCGGTTGGACGACGTTCCGCTATATGCGTGCCTTAGCACGCTGGGTCCGGCAACACCGCCAGGAGTTTGATATCGTCTATGTCATGAACCTTCGGCAAGACGCGTATGCCGTCGTGGGAGCGTTGGGAGCGGACGATCCGCCGGTGGTGCTGCGTGCCCAAAGAGCTCGCGAAACGGGCGACTGCCATTGGCAACATCACGCACGCTTCGGGAACCGTCTCCGTAAACGCTGCCAAGACGCGGCGGCTATCGTTGCCTCGACAGACGTCAGCGCGGACGAGTTGTTGCGCGCCGGATATACGTCGATACATCGAATCGACTTTGGAGCGGAAGAGATCGAACCTCGGAGTGCTGCGTCTCGCTATCATGCACGTGCGGCGTTAGCCGAGGCGAATCAGGATCTCGAAGTCGCCGAGTTTGCTCCCGTCGCGATTTGTGTCGATCGATTTGCCGAAGGACGCGGCTTGCCCGAATTGATTCGAGCCTGGTTTCCGATTGCGGATCGTTGGCCGAGCGCGAAGTTGTGGCTCATCGGCGACGGACCACTGCGTGACTCGTTGTACCACAGCGTTGTCGATCTCGGTTTGCGGCAACAGATCGCGATGCCCGGAAGTTTTGATGAACTCAGCGAATTGTATCACGCCGCGGACGTGTTCGTTTCGCCCTCACCAGACTATGGAGCCTCGCAAGCGTTGATCGAGGCCATGGCGGCGGGGCTGCCAATCATCGCGAGCGATACACCAGACGTCCGCGAAATAATCGAAGACTCGATCCACGGCTTTCTCACTCCGCCCGGCGATCGGCAGCGACTGTCAGAACGAATTGCACAGCTGTTCGAATCGACCGACCTAGCATTACGACAAGGCCTTGCGGCGCGACGGCTGGCGAACGAGTGTTATTCGCTCTCCCGTGTTGTCGAGGATCATCTCACTTTATTCAAGCAACTTGCTCACTCGGCATCGCGAGGAACCGCATGACGATTCGCGTTCTTCAGATCATCCCTACGCTCGTTCGCGGCGGTGCCGAGAAGCAATTGACCGAGTTGGCCATCGCGTTACCGCACGACGAGTTCGACGTTCACGTCGCCGTACTGACGCACACCGGTCCGTATGAAGACACGCTTCGTTCGCACGACGTGCCTCTGACGTTGATCGGCAAGAAGCTAAAAGTCGATCCGTTTGCCTATCAGCGATTGAAGGCTTGCATCAAGCAGCTTCAGCCTGACCTCGTTCATACCTGGATCTTTGCAGCGAATAGTTACGGTCGGCAGGCTGCATTTGCGGCTGGCGTCAAGCATGTAGTGGCAGGGGAGCGGTGCGTCGATCGTTGGAAGGCGTGGCACGAATTCGCGATAGATCGATATCTAGCGAAGCGGACCGATCGAATTGTGACGAACAGTACGGGCGTTCGCGACTTTTACAGCGAGCACGGCATTCCCGCTGACAAGTTCTCCATCATCCCGAATGGCATTCGGCCTTTTGAACCAACCGGCAAGTTGACTCGTCAGCAATTGCTCGATGAACTCAAGCTTCCTGCAGATACCAAGCTCATCGGTTCCGTGGGCCGACTGTGGCCGCAAAAACGCACGAAGGATTTGATGTGGGCCGCCGAACTGTTGAAGTCTGCGCGCGACGATACGCACCTCTTACTCATTGGCGATGGCCCGCAACGAGAAGCCCTGCTCCGATTCCGTAATGAAGCGCGGCTCGCAGATCGTATTCATTTCCTTGGCGAACGCGACGACGTGCGAGAACTATTGCCACTGTTGGATTGCTTCTGGCTCGCGAGTGGATACGAGGGCCAGTCGAACGCCATCATGGAAGCGATGTCGGCGGGCGTGCCGGTCGTTGCCTCCGATATTCCTGGCAATCGCGATCTGGTCGTGCCCGATCAAACAGGATACCTGGTCCCCGTCGGCGACTCGGCAGACATGGCCCGAAAAACGCAGTTGATTATCGACGACCCTGACCGAGCCGCCCAGTTCGCCGAAGCCTCGCGGACTCGAATGATCCAAGAGTTTTCCGTAGAAACAATGGTTTACCGCCACGCCGAGTTGTACCGAACGCTGGTGTCGGAATAACCTGGATGCTTTCTCGTTTGTCGTGTCAGACGCGACGATGTATAGTCTTTGTAGATACATTTCTATCGGGAGTGCTAAGCATGGCAACGATCCAAAAGTGGGGAAACAGTTTAGCGTTGAGGATTCCTATGGCGATCGCCGGACAGTTAGCAGTAACGGATGGAGCCATCGTCGATCTCGAAGTGCGCGATGGCGAACTTGTCGTGCGTCCCACGCAAACGGTTTCATTGAGCCTCGAAGACCTCTTGCGCGACTGTAAGCCGTCTCAGTTGCACGGTGAAACGGACTTTGGTCCCGACGTCGGACGGGAGAAACTTGCGTGACTCGCAAGACGTACATTCCCGACCGTGGCGATTTGATATGGGTCACGTTGCAGCCGACTGCCGGTCATGAACAATCGGGCCGACGACCTGCCTTAGTCGTCAGTCCGAAAAGTTACAATCGACGAACAGGTTTGTGTGTTCTCTGTCCAGCAACTCGTCAGCGGAAAGGTTATGCATTCGAAGTCGAAGCTGCGAATCCTGATGGGTCGAGCAGCATTATCCTGTCGGACCATCTTCGGAATGTCGACTGGAAAGCGAGGAAGGCTGAGTTGATACACCGCGTATCGGAGTCTGTCTTGGCGGCCGTTGTGGCTCGCATCGAAGCGTTGATCGTCCGTCCAGATGTTTGAAGTAGCACGACTCTCCGAAGATGAGTAATTCAGCGTTCCCATGTGTGGCATTACCGGTGCAATCTGGACGGACCCGAGACGAGCTATCGATGCGCCGACGTTGCGCAAGATGACCGATGTGATTCGGCATCGTGGGCCGGATGACGAGGGAGCCTATACGAGCGAGTTCTGCCTGCGCCCACCGTACGAGCCGATGCCGGGAGTGGCTTTAGGGTTCCGCCGACTTTCGATCATTGACCTCGAAGGCGGGCACCAACCCATGTCGAACGAGGACGGCAGCGTGTGGGTTGTTTTCAATGGCGAGATCTACAACTATCAAGCCTTACGCCGACGCCTCGACGGCGCTGGCCACTCGTTCCGCACGAACTCGGACACCGAAACGATCGTGCATCTGTACGAAGATGAAGGGCTCGACTTCGTACAGCATCTCAACGGAATGTTCGCGATCGCGATCTGGGATGCCAGAGAACGCCGACTCGTTTTGGCACGTGACCGCGTCGGTCAAAAGCCACTCGTCTATTGTCACGAGCCCGGACGCTTGTTGTTTGCCAGCGAGTTGAAGAGTTTACTGCAAGTTGCGGACGTGCCTCGCGAAGTCGATGCCGGCGCGATCGATGATTATTTGACTTACCAGTACATTCCGCATCCGAAGACCATATTCACCGGCATCCGAAAGTTGCCGCCCGGTCATTTGGCGGTTTACCAAGACGGCGAACTCGCAGTGCAACCGTATTGGGAACCCGATCTCCATCAGGAGAACGCGATCAGTGCGAGTGAGGCTTCCGAGCGACTTGTCGAACTCTTGACGTCGTCGGTCGAAATGCGGATGCGCAGCGATGTGCCGCTTGGTGCGTTTCTTTCGGGTGGTGTTGATTCTTCACTCATCGTGGCTTTGATGCAGCAGCGCAGCGACAAACCGATCAAAACATTCACGATCGGCTTTCCAATTCCCGAGTACGACGAGACCAGTTATGCCCAGCAAGTCGCGAGTCATCTCGGCACGGACCATGAAGAATTGCAGGTGAGTCCGGACTGCGTCGCGATCCTGCCGAAACTGGTTTGGCACTACGACGAACCATTTGCAGACAGCTCTGCGATCCCGACGTGGTACGTTTCAGAGATGACCCGACAGCACGTGACCGTTGCCTTGTCCGGCGATGGAGGCGACGAACTGTTTGCTGGATACCCGCGTTACAAAGCGGTATGGCTTGCAAGTCAACTCGATCAGCTCGGGCCGCTCCGTTCGCTCTTGGCCGCGCCGGCATGGCAGAAGCTACCGGGCTCGCGGCAAAAGTCGCTAGTCAGACGATTCAAACGCTTCAGCGAGTTTCTCGGCAAGACGCCTCAACGCCGCTACCTCGAATGGATCGCGATCTTCAATGAATCGAGGCGGGCGGCAATGTACCGCGATGATTTCGTGGAACGACTTCCCAACACTGATCCGTTCAGCTTCCTTGGCAATGCGTGGGCGCGAGCCGGATCGCGCGACGTGGTGACGAGTGCGTCGCTGGCAGATTTGACCACCTACCTTCCCTGCGACCTCATGACCAAGGTAGATATCGCCTCGATGGCGCACGGCTTGGAAGTCCGCCAGCCATTCCTCGACTATCGCGTCGTGGAGTTTGCCGCGTCATTGCCCTCGT
>CAUJKL010000618.1 GCA_963204995.1 Planctomycetota bacterium
CCTGGCCCGTCCGATTTCACGCGAAACGCGCTTTGCTCGATGACTGGAGACTTTACCGCACGGAGAATCTGTCCAAAAATGACCCCACTACGGTGATCGGTCAGGATGGACGGGCCTGGAGACCCGTCCTACTCGCATTTGTGCAAGGTCAACTCTCGCTGTCGACTTGCAGTTCAGGCGGTTCTTTGGGAATGGTGAAGTAAAACGTGCTTCCCTGGCCGAGTTCGGACTCCACCCAAATAGTCCCGCCATGCCGCTCGACGATCCGCTGGCAGATGGCCAGGCCGATACCGGTGCCGGAGTACTCCGAGCGGCTGTGCAAGCGAGTGAACATCTCAAAGATTCGCTTGGAGTATTTTGGATCGATTCCGAATCCATTGTCGCGTACGGAGAAGACCCATTCGTCGCTGTCTTCATGGGCCGACAGGCGAATCGCCGGTGTCGCAGCGCTCCGATACTTAATTGCGTTGCCGATTAGATTCTGAAAAAGTTGGGTTAATTGCCGCTCGTCGGCGGTCAGCGAGGGCAGCGCGTCGTACGTGATTTCAGCTTTGTGTTCGCGCACACTGGCTTCGAGATTTGCGATCGCTTGACGCGCGGCGACCGTGGTGTCGACCTGTGCAAAGGGCTTTCCGTGGGTTCGGATTTTGGCAGCTTCGAGCAGATCCTCGATGAGTTGCTGCATGCGAGTCGCCCCTTCCTTGACGACTTCGATATCCTGCTGACCCTTGGTGTTGAGGACGTCCTTGTAACGCAACTCGATCAATTGCAAATAACCCTTGATCGTGCGTAACGGTTCGTTCAGATCGTGCGAGGCCACGTAAGCGAATTGCCGCAACTCTCGATTCGATCGTTGCAATTCGTGTTCGGTCAATTCACGCCGGTCAATTTCTTTTTGGAGCCAGGCATTCGCCTCGAACAACTCCGCCGTCCGTACTTGCACGCGATCTTCGAGTTCATCATACGCCGATTGCAATGCCAGACGAGAACGCTTTCGCTGTAACGCGATCACGCCCGCCGCACTTACGAGGATGAACGTCGAAATGCGATTGGAGGCGGGCAACCAAGTCGGCGAGCTATCAGGCGAAACGAAATATCCCACCACGACAAGCGAAGGACAGACGATCGCCAGCACTTTGGTCGTTCTCAGTTCCGTCGTCCACAAGGTGAGTAGGACTGGTACGACATACAGCACTGCTGCGGCATAACCGCGGCCGGTCGCAACGTCGAGCACAAAAATGACCAGGGTCAGCAAACCGATGCCGACGCCCCCCCATTTACTCGCATTCGAGTTTCGGTGTTGGTCTCGCACGGAACTGACGTTGATAAGATTAAGGGAGACAAACGCGACTCACGACCTCGCGTTCTTGGAAGCTCTCGTCCTTGTCGGCAATTATGGTGGGTCAGCCGCCCTGCGTCAAACGCGGTAAAGCGTTTCAACCGTACCAGGTTGTGAATAATGCTTATATTTCAAGGAGATGAGCGATTCACACGCCCGCAAAAAAATCAGCGAGATAAAAGTGAGTCAGAACTTTTATTCCGGATTATTCACGGCATCCGTAGGCCGTATCAAGCAAACCGTTGCCGCGCCGGAGCTTCGGTCGCAATTCGCGGCGGTCTCGGTGGCGCAAAGCGTTCGAGTACAAATCGGTTTGCGCAGCTACGGCATGGGTTTGCGACCTCGATCCGGCCTACAGTGAATAATCCGCGTTACCGACCACAACTACTGCATGGAGAAACCTGAAGTTCAAATGGCGAATGATCAAGTCACAACGCCGAAAACAGGGATGCTGCTCGTGGGGCACGGAACTCGCAATGAACTGGGCATGGCGGAGTTTCATGAGACGGCGGGGTTGGTGGCCATGCAGGTGCCGGACATCGCCGTCGAGCCCGGGTTCCTCGAACTTGCAGAGCCTTCCATCAAAGTGGCCCTGGAGCGTTTGTTCGACCGCGGTGTGCGTGAAATCATTGTCGTCCCGCTGCTACTATTCGCCGCCGGCCATGCGAAGCAGGACATCCCCACAGAAGTCTCGATTGCCGCAGCTGATTTTCAGCACCTAAAGATTAGGCCCGCTGAACCACTCGGCTGTCATGAATGGATCCTCGCCGCTTCGGCAGAGCGATTTCGCAGCGTGTTGCCGCTTGTCAAGATCGAGCCCGCCACCGAAGTGGCGTTGCTCATGGTTAGTCGAGGGACTAGCGACCTATCGGCGATCGCAGAAGTGAACCGCTTCGTCCGCTTGCGTCGGGAAGTGACGCCGGTGGCGTTTGCATCGACAGCCTACATGGCGGTCACTGAGCCGACCGTCGAAACCGGGCTCGAAATCATGGCACGCTCATCGTACTCGTCCATCATCGTGCAGCCGCACCTGTTGTTTCAGGGCAAGCTGACGAGCGACTTGCGGGTGATGGTGCAAAAGAAACGCGTCGAATCTCCTGAAAAAAAGTGGCTGGTCGCCGAACACCTTGGCCCCTGTGAGTTGGTCGCCAAAGCGGCAGTCAGCCGGTTCTTGGAAGCTCGCGACGCCCCCGCGTGATTCGCGGAATTCTTTGACAAAAAGGCGGTTAGTAAAACGCGTACCAAGCGAACATCCCGCCGATGCCTGCGACGGTGGCTAGAACTGCCTGATACTCGCGATTAGATCGCCATTGTTCGAATGACCAAGCAGATAAAACAATCTTGGCCCGTAGCGGGTTCGGGATCAGCCTGGGAGTGTTTGCTGAGTAGTTCGGCCAGTCGCTGGCAAAAAGTTGGCTGAGCACGACCTCTTCGCTACGAATAGAACACAGGTAGATCACGGCGACGATCGGAGCCACGATTGGAAAATTGATCAGTGGATGTGTGCCAAGGCAGACGCCTGAGATCATGAGAAAACTACCCAGGTACAGAGGGTGTCGGCACAAGCTGTAAGCACCAGATTTCGCTAATTCCCTGTTTTTCTGGATCGTTCCGGCGGCCCAGCTGCGAATACTGAGCCCCAGCAGCAGAATTGCGATGGCACCAGCAAAGATGATGTCTGAGTGTAGGTTCACGTGGTGCCAGCCCACTCCCAAAAGCCCCTCGATAGCGAGGATGGTCGAGAATAATACCATCGAGATTTTGACTCGACGACGCACGATAACGCGATAGATCGCACGCGCTGCGGACAGGGTTGTGGCTCTCGGAGCAGAAGGTAATTGCAAGGTTTTCTCCCCGATGAAGTCATCTTTTGTCGCGCGAGGCGCTTTTATCTCGAAAGTTGTCGTACGAGTCAAGCTCACCGTACGTTGATTTTGCCTGTGTGATTTTGCCAGCGTACGGTTAATCTCGCCATTGCCACGCGTCTTTGTACAGAGCGTCTCTTCCGTTTATCAGCCTTACCGAGCTGCAAACCACACTAATACCTGAATTACTCAGAAACTCACCCTAAGACATCGATCTTGCCTCAGCCCACAATAGCGCTTACTATCGGATAAGCTGTTACCTTTAAGTAGGTTGCGAGTTTCGCCTCTTCACCACATTAACGCTAGGAAACATGATGCGCGCCAATATTCAAAATGTGGCTCTCAAGCGTTGGTTAGCTTATTCATTGGGAGTGGTTCTTTTCGGTGGGTTGTCGGCCGCTTGGCTGACGCTTCCGGCTGCTCCCCTGGATGGGCCAGCTCGCAGCGACCGTACGGTGACACGTGCCGTCCGATCTTTGATGGAGCAGGAACATCTCTCGCGACATCCGCTCGACGATGAGATTTCAACGCGGGCGATGAAGTCGTTCTTAGAAGGGCTCGATCCCCGCAAAATGTACTTCTTGCAATCGGATGTCGATGAGTTCATGGCGAAAGAACGCCAAATCGATAACCAAATCCAAGACGGCGATATCCGATTCGCGTACACGATTTTTAACCGCTTCCTCGTGCGGCTCGACGAGCGGGTGACCTTGGTCGAGAAGCTCGTCGATCAACCACATGATTTTACGGTTGACGAGAGCATCATCACGGACCCAGATGCCTTGCGGTATCCTCGCACAGAAGACGAGGTCGTCGATCGTTGGCGGAAGCTGATCAAGTTGAACCTGTTGACTTTCAAAGCCGATGGCACTTCGGATGAAGAGTCTCGCGCCAAGATCAAACGCCGCTATCACGCTTTAGCCAAGCGGTGGCACCAAACGGATACCGACGAACTGTTGGAGCGATTCCTGACAGCGGTGACCACGAGCTACGACCCCCATACCACCTACATGTCGCCCAGTTCGCTCGATAACTTCCGCATCATGATGCGTTTGAATCTTGACGGTATTGGTGCGGCGCTTCAAGTTTCCGAAGAAGGCTACACGGTGGTGACCAAGGTGATACCCGGTGGAGCTGCCGACAAAGACGGTCGGCTGAAGGCCGATGACCGCATCGTCAGCGTCAGTGATTCCAACGGTGAGATGATCGACGTTGTCGATATGAAGTTGAATGATGTCGTTCATCTGATTCGAGGTGAAGCGGGAACCGTCGTAAAACTTGGCGTTCAATCGGGCGGAGTCGATGAAACAAAGATCTATGCCATCACACGGGCTCGTATCGAGCTCGAGGATAGCGCCGCGCAGAGCGAGGTGATCGAACGAGGCCAGAAGCCGGACGGGAATCCGTTTAAAGTTGGCGTCATCGACTTGCCTAGCTTCTATATGGATATGGCCGCGGCGGGTAACGGTCAGAATGATTTCCGAAGCAGCACACGCGATGTCAGCATTATTCTCGACAACTTCAAGTCGAAGAACGTGGACGTGGTGGTGCTCGACCTGCGCCGTAACGGTGGCGGCAGTTTGACGGAAGCAATCAATCTGACGGGCCTCTTCATCGATCAAGGCCCGGTCGTTCAAGTGAAGGACGCCGTTGGTCGCATTCAGAGCTACAATGATCTTGACCGTGGCATGGCGTGGGATGGACCGCTGATTGTTTTGACCAGCAAGTTCAGCGCGAGTGCGAGCGAGATCCTTGCCGGAGCGATTCAAGACTATCATCGCGGGTTGATCATCGGTGACGAGTCGACTCACGGTAAGGGGACCGTGCAAAGCCTCCTTGATTTGGGCAGCCAGATTTTCCGGAGCTTGCCGAATCCCGAGAACCTTGGTGCGTTGAAGATCACCATGCAGCAATTTTATCGTCCGAACGGCGACAGTACCCAAAAACGGGGAGTGATTCCCGACGTTATATTGCCGTCCCTGACCAACGCGATTGCGATGGGGGAAGGTGATTTGGACTACGCCGTTGAGTTTGATCACGTGCCCGCGTCGCAATTCACGGGCTACAACATGGTTGGTGCGGACGCCTTGAGTCGACTTCGCGAGCATTCGGCCAGTCGGCTTCAGACGACAGGCGACTTCGCGAAGGAGTTAGAGCGGATTGCTCGATATAAGCGCATGAAGGACGAGAAGACCATTTCGTTGAACGAAGAGAAATATAGCGCTCGCCGAGCCGCCGAACGCGATGCGGAAAAGGAAGAAGAGAAGCATTTCGATGAGCAGCAAGGCAATAAGGAACGCGAAATCTTCGCCGACGATTTCTATAACAAAGAGATCGTCAACATCACGCTCGACTACTTGAAAGAGTTGGAGAACAACAAGGTCGCGCGAGCGCGGTAAGCGTGAGGTGGAATCCAGAGTCCGTCGCTGAGCTGGTGAGAGTTCAGCCGACGGAGGTTCCACGAGTTCAGCGACGGGCACCATTCGGCTAGTGGCCGCTGATCGAAATGCTGATCTGTCCCACGTTGTCGGAGATTTCGTTCCATGCGTCTGCGCACCGTAAGTAGAGCTTGCCACTCGCTGGCGATTTGAGCGTTCCATTGGTGCCGAGCGGGAATGGCTCGCTGAGTGTCAGATCGTTCAAGATGATGCCGAGCAGACGCCCCGAGCCTTCCTGGTCGCCATTCGCGTCGATTTGTTGTCCATTCACCGATAGCGACCAGCTGCCATCCGCCTCATAACGATAGCGCCGGCCACTGGTGACGGTCAGGCCGGACGCCTGAAAGCCTCGGCCCGCGGAAACGCAAGTCTTGTGAGTCTGTCCGATTTCGAGAGTCGTAAACCGATGGCTCCAGTCCCAGGCGCACAAGTCGACGCGGTAGCCGATGGAAGCATGTTTAAGAAACAGCTGATGTTCGAATTCGATCCTGTCTCGTGCCGGCGCGAAGAATTCGTCGAAAACATCCCGCTGCTCCGCAATGAACGCATAGCCCAGGCCGCGAAAGCGTTTTGAATAGTTCGGGTTATGCAGCATCATGTAGCAAAACGCCCAGCTATGAAGATACTCGTCGCGAGCCATCGCGACGTTGCCAGCATCAATGTCCGTCCAGGCGGCCGGCGAGACATGCTGACCCTGAGTCGCTGGATCGTCCATCAAGAGACGAAGTGACGAGGAGATCCGCTTCCCCGTGTTTCCGATTGCCAGAACGGTTGCCAGAGCCGTCTGGTCGGTTGCTCGCAAAGTTTGAATTTGTTCCGCCGTACACAGGATACCGGTGTCTCGAGTACTGCGATTCACGACCATTTCGGCCATGCCTTCCTTATACCACTCCGGCCCCGACGAACCGAAGGTATGGATGCAATAGGCGTGGATAACTTCGTGTTCGGCAACGCCTGGCTTGCTGGAGGCGAATACGACGGGCAGGTTTCTCGACTGTTTGCCGGTGCCAACCATCCGTGGTATCGTCGCTCCACCCACTCCGTCGATGATCACACGCGCCAATCGATGTGGCAGTTGGGCATCCGTCCAAGCAGCGAGATCGTGGACGACGTAGCATTCGATTTGTCCTTTTGGCTCTTTCCCCCAGTAGCGTGCTGCGAACTGAAGCGTCTGTTCGAGTCGTTTGTAAATCGCTTCGGCTTCGGTCGCGGGCAGATCCGTCCATACCCGCAGACGCGACGACTTGTATTCACGAATGACGCCAGCCGTATCATGCTTCGCTTCCTGTTTTGTTGGCTGGTCTGAGAGCGCCATCTGAAGCTGCGGCCAACAAAGAGATACAGACAGACAGAGTGTACAGCGTGTGAACCAGATCATGTAGCGAAGAACTGCGATCTGCCAGTTATCTCGCCACCGAAGCGGGGACGAGCGGAATGGCGGAGTGGGCTTGTGATGAGTGTGTTAACGTTGCTGACTGATAGATAGATCGACTGAATCCACGGCGAATTCACCGACCGCTCCGAACATGCCGACCGCGATGACGGCCAACTTGGCTTTCGGAGGAACTTGGATGGTTGCTTGCTTCTTTACCCAGGTGATCGTGCCGTACCAGGGGCCCACCGATTGCGAACCGCAAGGCGCTTGTTTGTCGTCGAAGAAGCTGATATTCACTCGCGGTAGCTCGCGCGTCGATCGGCCCGGACGTACGTTGCTGGCTTGGATCCACAGCGACAGGTCGATCGCCGCGATGGCACGCCCGTCTACGCCCACTGCCTGTAACGCTTGAGCACCGCGACCGGCCGTCTCGTTGTTGAATGCGAGAAACCGTTCGCCATGCATCGCCTCCTGATCGCTGACCACCTTCGCTTGCCGCACGTAGTACCAACCCAGCAACTGACCGTCGTCGTCGGTGTCCTCAAAGCTCGCGTTGAGGAGTCGTGGAACACCATCGTCGTTCTGCCGGACTCGCGTGTCTTCGGCGCGACCGGTCATGGGTACGAAGAAGGTTGGTTGCAGCGGCTCGGATTCCAGTTTGCCGTTGACCTTCTTCAGCAGAACCAGCGACTGTTGATAACGCTCGCCCAACGGAACGACCATACGACCGCCCTCTCGAAGCTGTTCGACAAGTGCTGGCGGCGGCCGTTCGGGTGAACAAGTCACGATGATGCTGTCGAATGGAGCATGTTCGGCCCAGCCCTGATAGCCATCGCCGATCTTGGTGTGAATGTTCTTATAATCCAGACGCCGCAAAGTTTGTGCTGCCTTACGTCCGAGTGGAGCCACGATTTCGATCGAATAGACTTCTGCCACGAGTTGGCTGAGCACCGCCGCCTGATAGCCGCTCCCCGTGCCGATCTCCAAGACCTTGTCGGTCGGGCGAGGCATTAACGCCTCGGTCATGTAGGCCACGATAAATGGAGGCGAAATGGTTTGGCCTTCGCCGATCGGCAATGCCATGTCGAGATAGGCCTGATGGCGCTGTTGCGGCGAGACGAACAAGTGCCGAGGAACTTCTCGGATTGCCTCGATAACTCGTTCGTCCTTGATGCCCGCCCCGAGAACCTCGTCTTGGACCATCTGCAAGCGGGCTTCGGTCAGTTGTGCTTCGCTTTGCGAACGCCCTAACGACGGGAAGGTCGCGAGCAACAGGCTGCACACCGATGGAATAAGCACCCAACGATCGAATGTAGAAAACGCCAAGGTCCGACCTTTCGAAGGCGTGCTGCGATGAGACGATTGCCGTGCGATCGGAGCCGAATGTCGACAAGAGATGGGAGTTGGTCGACCTACAACCAAGAAAGGGCAACGACTCCAGTCTAGTTTGCCTTTGCAGCGGAAGCAACGTAGGACGGGTCTCCTGGCCCGTCC
>CAUJKL010000619.1 GCA_963204995.1 Planctomycetota bacterium
CGACAGATCGCGTGCAGACAAGATTCGATTCGCACAGAGGCTGGGATTTTATTGGTGGGATAGGCTTCCAGCCTGTCAATAATATGGGGAAAATGACAGGCTAGAAGCCTATCCCACGGTTTTTTCACAACCTCACAGCGAAACGCCACGGGACATTGCTGGCTGAATTATAGCCTTGTGGCTCAAGCCAAGCTACTTCGCCACCGTTTCGTAACCGGGAGCCGCAAACAAAGAGGCGACTTCGCTGCCGTCTTCAGCATTCCAGACTCGCACATTGCCGTCAAAGCCGCCCGCTGCGACTCGTTTCGTCTCGGCGTGATAAGCCACCGACAGCGCCCAATCTTGCAGGCCCGCAAACGAGCGCAGTTGCTTTTGCGTCTTGGCGTCAAACTGGCGAACGGTCTTGTCAGCCGAGGAAGCGAACAGAAAGTCGCCGCTGAGCGGGAGCTTGAAGACCTCTCCACCGAATCCAACGTCGGCCACCTTCTTCGCGTCGGCGATCTGCCAGCGATGAATCTTTTTGTCGGTGCCTGCCGAAAAGACATCGTTGTTCTCGGGGTGGAAGGCCACGCCCTTCACGGCCTCGCCGTGCCCGGAGTAGGTCACCAGCAGCTCACCGGTCTTGGCGTCGAACACCTTGGCGGTCTTGTCGCGACTGCCCGATACTAACTTACTGCCGTTAGCATTCCAGGCCACGGCCATCACCCAATCGGAATGACTGGTGATCGACAGCTGTTCCTTGCCGCTTGGTATTTCGAACACACGGATCGCGCCATCGGCCGCCGCCACGGCCAACCGATCGCCTTGCGGGCTGAAGGCGACGTCCAAAACCTCGTCGGAGGTCGTGCCCAGCACGTTGACGACTTCGCCCTTCGCCATGTCAAACACGCGGGCCTCGCCCAATCGCCCGGGAGCACCGCAGCCGACCGCCAACAGCGTTCCATCGGGACTGAGCGAAAGGGCGCGAGTTCGTTGACCAACATTTTTGATGCGTCGAATCAGAGAGCCATCGACTGGGTTCCAGGCCGTTAGTTCGTGGTATCCGCCCGCGATGAGTTCCTTTCCGTCGTGGCTGAAGACAACGGCCGCCACGGGGATCGCATACTGATAAGCTGCAGGCGGCTCGGGATGAGTCGGAGCAGGCACGATGGTGATCAAGTCGGCCGTGGGATCTTCGCCGTCGTACTTTGCACCTTCTTCGATCCAACGCTTGAACAACGCCAGCTGCTCGGCGGGCAACGCGTCGGCCTCCGCCGGCATTCGTTCGTCCGCGTCGGTTGACGCCATGCGGCGAAACGCTTCGCTCAAGTCGAGATCGTTGGCCGTGAACCCGGGCGAGCCGGAGTCGCCTTCCTTCGTCACGCGCTCGAACGAGTCGACACGCAGACCACCTTCCGCCTTCTTCGGGCCGTGACACGCCAGGCACTTGTCGAGCAGGATCGGAGCCAGATCCTTGCGGAAGCTGATTGGCTCGTCGGCGCTCGCCAGAGCGGCGATGGAAACGGTCAGGGCGAGCGTCAGGAGGGAAGTTGTATGGGGCATGGTCTGTCTCGTGGTTTGAGATGGCTTGGTGTTGGAGGCGGGGGCAAAGTGTTTCGCACAATGCAAAAATGTGAAAGCGGCGACAAGTCGCCGCAGTCCAAAAAGGGAGTTAGTGCTGGAATAGGAATTCGTTGGTGTTCAGCAGCGCCCAGCAGACGTCTTCGAGTGCTTCGATCCGGCGCGAAGGGGGAGCTTGTTTCTGCTTTTCGAGTTTGGCGATCTGCGCGGTCGAATCAGCAACCATCTTCCTCGCTGCTTCGTCTCTTTTGAAACTCAACCAAGGCGTGAAGTTCCTCAGCTTTACGTTGTAGAAACGCAACAACAGTCGTGTCCAATAATGGGATCTTCGCTAATGAGTGGAAAGATAACGCGTCTCATGCAGGCTGGCCTCGTTGATGGGCAGGGTGTCAGCGGCAAAGCATGGCGGGATCACCATTGTGACCAACTCAGTAAGTCGAGTCAACAATTTCCCTTGCGACAGGAGCGTGGGTTCGCGCAGGTCGGTTTCGCAACCTCCTCGCGATTCCGGACTTTACAGCCCAAGGGGGAGGTCGCACGGACCCTCTGAGCTCAAGAGCTTGTGCCGACCGCCCGCTTTAGAGCCACTTTCGCCGGCGAAAATATACGAGCAATACGCCTGCGATGAAAACCATGATCCCTATTACACCCCAAAAACTTTGCGGGTGATCCGCTGGCGGCCACAGCGGCAGATTCATGCCATAGATGCCAGCGATCAGAGTCAGCGGGAGCATGATGCCAGCGTACAGTGTCAGCACTTTCATGATCTCGTTGGTTCGTCGCGTCAGCCCCGCATGATAATTGTCGCGGATACTGACAATCGTCTCGCGCAAGCTGTCCACCGAGTCGATCACTTGGCTGAGATGATCGCAGACGTGAGAAAATTGCTGGCCTAGTGTCTCCGACACAAAGTCATATTCTCCGCGAGCTACGGGCTGCAGCAAGTGCCGCTGTGCCACGGCCAACCGTCGCAGTTCCAGCAAATCGCGGCGAACCTCCGCCGCTTCTTCCAACACTTCCTCGTTCACGTCCATGTCGAACGACTGCTCTTCCAATTCCTCCAGCCGATCCTCATAGCGATCGATAACACGCAGATAATTGTCGACCATCGTATCGATGATCTCGAACAGCACGACGTCGACGCCACGAGCCAACAGATTTTCGGGGTGCCGTCCGCAGCGTGCCCGCACCTGGCGAACACTCAGCAACGGATGCCTCTCGACCGTGATCAGAAAGCGACTGCCGCAAAACGCTGCGAGCTTGTGAGGGTCCAGATCTTCCTGCTCTTTCAAACCGTGTAGCCCGTACAGCACGAGAAAGATGTAGCCCTCGAACTCATCCACGCGAGGCTGCTGATCACCATGCAGGCAATCGTCTAAGGCCTCGTCATCTAAGCCGACGATTTGCCCCAATCGCTGCAAGTCTTCATCCGAGGGAGACTCCAGGTCGACCCACACGCGCAGTTCTTCCCGCGGCCAGAGCGTCGCCAAGTCATCCAGCGACTTCACAGGTCGGCATTGATCATCGGGAAGTAGTGCAAAACCAATTGTCATGGTCAAGCATTATAATGACAGGGCCGCGACTCGGTAGCCTGCAACACCTAGCGACACTCGTCGCGCGAAACAGAACCAAGGCGTACTGACTTTTGAGATCGTTGCTACAGGACATTAATTCGGAGCGTAGGAGGTGGAAGGCTCCACCGGCCCGAAGGGTCGAAACAACCCCTGCCGGGTGCCGTGAGGCCCCGTCGACAGATCGCAAATCTACTTCCCAAGCCCTGAAAGGGCGACACAGCGAGGGCCAACACCATGGCAGGAACTCATCAGCAGCTCCTGGACCATATCGTGTTCAGCACAAAGAACCACCGCCTTATCTCTCCGCTGCACATCGCAATGAAGCTTTCGCCTCTATGTTGAATATGGCCTTCGATGTATCTGGGAGTAGCGATACTAAATGTGTCACCCTTTCAGGGCTTCGATACACACTTGGCAACCCTGCGGAGGCCTTACGGCACCCGGCAGGGGTTGTGCGGACCCTTCGGGCCCAAGACTGAAAACGACTGTTGAACACAAACCGCCAGTTGATCGTACACGTGCAAAGATTTAACCGATGAACTACGAACGCGGCGGCACCGCTTTTGACGGAAGTCGGTGCGGACCTCGAATAATCGGATCGCGGAGATGGGTCAGCAAATCGACACGCTTCCGAGCTGCTGCCATCGCGGCGGCTTTGCTGGTGAACCCTGCGAGCAATTCCTCGTGGGCGGGAGACTCGCGGCGGATCGTGACGTTGTATTGATCCCGTTTGATCGTGACACCGACTTGCCGATGAGTCAGCTCCAGCGTCCAGTCGCCGATCACTTCGCCGGCAACATGCCCGATGCCGGTACGTGGAAGATGCTCGAACTTGCCGCTGGGATTTCGCGTCGAGCCGCTGTGATATCGGAAATGCATCGATTTGCCTCAACAAAGCCGAACTGAACGAGACTATTCCAATTACATCGGCCCCAGAGGCATCACGACTCGTCCCTTTTTCCGAATCCAATCACGCGCGGGAGGTTGAGCCGTCGCCGTATGATGACGACGATTGAAGCAGTCACTCACCGACCCTGGCACGCCCAACGCAACTCGCCCATCCAGAGGCAACGCATATCGAGGTGTCGGTATCCCGTTCTGTGTGCGGAACGGCGAGTTGGCGGTTGAACGCGTTTGCCGCGACGCCTAAAACCTCCAACGCTTCGACTTCAATTGATCGAGCAATACGGCAATCAAAATCAACGTGCCAAAGACAATCATCTGCGTGTAGCTGTCGACTTTCGTGAGATACATGCCGTTGCTGATGACTGCCAAGATGAGAGCGCCGATCAGCGTTCCAAGCACCTTCCCCTTACCGCCCATCAAGCTCGTACCGCCGACCACGACCGCCGCGATGATTTGTAACTCGTAACCCACGCCGCTGTTCGGATTGCCGACGGCGAACAGCGACGCTTCCATCACGCCTCCCAATCCAGCCAATGCTCCACAGATCGCATAGACGAACAACAACACCCGCTTTACCGGGACGCCCGACAGTCTCGCCGCTTCCGGGTTGCCGCCGACCGCGTAGATGTAGCGGCCCAGAGCCGTGTGGCTCATTAAGACATAGGACAAGACGTACAGCACGACCATCAAGATGACAGGATTCGGAATCCCGACTAGAGTCCCAGCACTCAAACTGTGAAACGTTTCGGATCCGATCCCAATCGGCGACGGTCCGTCGGCGACTTTATAGGCCATCCCTCGGGCGATTCGCATTACGGCCAACGTGACGATAAAGGCAGGAATGTCGATAGCGGTTACCATGACTCCCGTCTGCAAGCCGATCACGGCGGATAGCAGCACAGCCGCCGAGCAGGCAAACGCGAGTGTCGTCATCCCTGGATCGCCATCTCCCGCCACACGATGAATCATCCAGGCGGCCAGGACGCCGGACAATGCCATCAAACTGCCGACAGACAAGTCGATGCCTGCCGTGATAATGACCATCGTCATCGCGATCGCAATGATTGCCGTCACGGCGACTTGATTGCCGACCGACAGGAGATTCCCGCGCGTCAGAAACGTCGGCCACGTATAGCTGGACGGCTTGATAACTTGGACGTTGGATAGGGAAGGGAACTCGTTCGCGAACTCCCTCAGCCTTGTTTCGCCGAGTACTGGTCGGCTCGCGAAGAAGTGGTGCGTGACGATCACGTCGAGCGTCGTCCCGGCCGCCCCTAATCTTCGCAATTCGGCAACAACATCGCTCGGCTCACCCGCAACAACGCCGAGCGGCACCAAGTTCGCGTCGTCCAGAGCTTGCTGGATTGCTGCCGCGAACACGCGGTCGTCAGCGCTGTCGCGGACGACGATCAGCACTTTGGCATTTGGTAGTTGCTGTGTGATGTAGTCCGCTAGTTTCCGCCCCGTGTCGGCATCGGCGGGATGCTGCGGATTCAGCGTGGCGAACGAGTAGTAAGCGCAGAGCAGGACCAGCACAAAGACGACACCGTATTGGGATACAAACTTTTGCATAGTTATCCTCGTACGTTAGGCTCGCCAAGCTGACTGTCAGGCCAGAAAGCCTCACGTACGTTATGTTATGCGATCGCCAGATTCATGACTTGTTCCTGCGTCGCGTTCGCCACGTCCGTAATCTCGCCGGTCACACGGCCTTCGTGCATGACGAGGATACGATCGCTCATTCCTAACACTTCGGGTAATTCGGAGCTGATCATCAAGATGGCTTTGCCCTGTGCCGCCAGCCGATTGATTAGCAGATAGATTTCATACTTGGCACCAACGTCGATCCCGCGCGTCGGCTCGTCAAAGATAATGACATCAGCATTGCGTTCCAACCATTTTGCCAGAACGATCTTCTGTTGGTTGCCACCGGAAAGCGTGCCAGCGAGCTGGTTCTGACTGGTGAGCTTGATCTGAAGACTGTCGACATAAGTGGCAAAGGCCGCTTGCTCTTGCCGGTGCTGCATGAGGCCGAAGCGAGTGAACGAGTTGACATTCGGCAGCCCAAAGTTCTCGAGACAAGTCTGACCGAGGACCAAGCCCTGCGACTTGCGGTCTTCGGTCAGCAGACAGATGCCAGCCGCGATCGCGTCACGAGGTTGGTTGATCGTCAGGCGTTTGCCATCCAGTTCGATCTCGCCACTCTCCAAACGATCGGCACCAAAGATCAACCTGGCCGTTTCCGTGCGCCCCGCACCGACCAGTCCCGTCAGTCCAAGCACCTCACCACGCCGCACCGCCAGCGAAACATCCATTACGGCACGGCCACGGCAGAGATTGCGGGCGACGAGTCGTTGTTCGCCGATCGCGGCTTTTTTCTTGGGGAATTCGTCGTCGATCGAGCGACCGACCATCATCTCGATCATCCGCTCGCGGGTCAGCGTCTCGATTGGCTCGGTGCCGACATACGCCCCGTCACGCATCACCGTGACTCGATCGGCAATTTGAAAGATCTCGTCCAGGCGATGGCTGATATAAATGATGCCAATGCCTTGTGCCTTCAGCTCGCGGATGATCGCGAACAGGCTATCGACTTCTCTCAAGGTGAGTGCAGCGCTGGGTTCATCCATCACAATGATCCGCGCATCTTGCGACAGAGCCTTGGCGATTTCGACGATCTGTTGTTGTGCCACGGTCAGCGATCCGCAAATCGCCTCGGGATCGATTGGCGCGCCGAGTCGCTTGAAGAGTTGTTTCGCACGCTCGCGCTCGCTGCGAGCATTGATCCAACGGAATGTTCCGCCTTCCTGGCCGAGAAAGATCTTCTCGCGCACCGTCAACTCGGGGACGAGGTTGAACTCTTGATAGATAATGCCGATGCCGGCGAGTTGTGAATCGTGCGGATTGGCGATGGCAACCATGCGACCATCGATCTCAATCGTGCCCTCTTCGGGAACGTGAGCCCCGCCTAAAACTTTGATCAGCGTGCTCTTGCCAGCGCCGTTTTCGCCGAGCAAGGCAAGGACTTCGCCCGCGCCGAGATCCAAGTCGATACTCTGGAGCGCGCGAACTCCTGGGAACGACTTGGTGATCCCTCGCATTTGGAGCAGTGGCGGCATGAGAAGGCTTATTGGAACAGAGTGAAAGCCGAGTTGCTTTGTACGATTGACCTACGAAGCGGTCGTAATCATGCACAATATCTTCGGCCCGAAGGATCGGCACAACCTCTGCCGGGGCTGTAAAGCCCCGAAATCGCGGCAGAATTGCACTACTTCAATTCCGGATCTTTGTCGGCATCCGCCTTGCGATACAACTCGGTCGGAATGAGCGTGATGGTCTCGAACTCTTCGCCGTTCAGATACTTGATGATGTTCTGTACGGTGATCTGCCCCATGCGATCTGGGAATTGAATCGGGTCGGCGTAGATCTTGCCTTCCTTGATGGCTTGCTTGCCATCCAGTTGACCATCGAAAGCGACGATCTTTATCTGACTGGCTTTACCGGCTTGCTCCAAAGCGGCGTAAGCTCCTAGCGCAGAAGGATCGTTGATGGCAAAGATGCCCGAGATGTCAGGATCAGACTGAATTGCGGCGGAAGCTGCTTTGAAACCTTCTTCTCGCAAGCCGCCACCGTCCAGTTCGGCGACGATCTCGATCTTTCCATCTTCTCGCCCGTTGTTGTAGGCGTCGATTACTTCCTTGAACCCATCGACCCGCAATACGCACGACTGAGCTTGCTGGAAGTGCAGTACCAAAACCTTACCTCCGCGTGTTCCGAGTGCTTCGATCATCGCTTCGCCAGCCAGCTTACCGCCACCGAAGTTATCTGTTCCAACATGTCCGGTGATCTTCGCCCCTTCCGCGACGCATTGCAGGTCCGACGTAAAGACCGGAATCCCAGCTTCGTTCGCCTTTTTGATCGCTGGCCCGATGGACAAAAGATCGCACGGATTGATCACGATGGCGGCAACTCCGCGTGTGATGTAGGTGTCGATTTGTTCGGACTGAGTCTTCACGTCACGATTGGCATCGTCGACGATCACTTCGTAACCGTGCTTTGCGGCTTCTTCTTTCATGTTGTCGGCGATGATTTTGAAGAAGGGATTCGTCAGCGTTAAGGCCGAAAATCCAATCACGCCTTGGGAGGCTTTTGACGCTTCGCCGGTCTCGCTGCTTGGCTCGGTTGCGGTCGTATCGCTGTTGCTGTTGAGGGAAGCCGCAACATCGACGCCGCTGCCGCGATTGCAGCCGAAGGCAGCTAGAAACAGCGCCAACGAAGTCCATTGCAGTTGTCGTGTGAACATCGATATTCTCCCGGAGTGGGTTGTTGATTTGAATCTTGTTACCAGTGTCGTCGTG
>CAUJKL010000620.1 GCA_963204995.1 Planctomycetota bacterium
TGGACCTCGGTGGTTTAACAGGAGTAGGGTTGGAATTGTTATCCCTATTTCCTGCCACATGAGGTCCACTTTTACCATACCCCAAGGACGACTTAAGTACTAGCACTGCTAGCAGTTACGCGTGGAACGCCGGTTACGCCCGCAGCAAAAGCCACACTCACGAACCCTGCGATGCAAGTCCAGTGTGCAGCGGCAAAGAATGTTTCCTTAGCCGCTGCGCTAAGGCAATTGCTTAACTGCGAGCGTTGATGATGTGACTGCATTTGAGCCTCCGATAAATGAGTTATGCTCCGTATCAATCGAAAACAATCGGTCGCGGCATACCGGATCGAACAGTCGCGTAACTTGTGACCTCCCGGCCAGTGTGTGACGCAGATATGAGCCGTGGTGCCTTGTCAGTAGATAAAAGTCTGGAGCGTTACAAGAAATCGCGAGTCGAGTGCGCAATGAAGTGCGACAGCAGTTCGTCCACTCTGTAACTCCGGGAATCGGTCATTGGTCGACTCGCAATGTTCCTGACGGCTTGAACAGCGTTCGTTAGATGTGTTTCTTTTAGATGTTGTGTTCCGGCAACAAGGGTCGGGCGTCGAAAGCCGGGAGCGAACTTCGAGATCAGACTCGATGGGGGTGGGACGACGGTCAGCGGGAATGCGTTCAGAGTCTCAGTAGGCAGGCTGAGCCATACCGCCACAGTCCGGGCTATCTCGAACGCGGGCGTGCATCGGTCTCCACGGCGTGAGTGCTTGCACAGTCCATCGAGGTCGCGCGACTCCATCACTCACGAGCAGTGCGCGTGAGCGTGGAATTATCGAAGCGATCGATTTCGTCAAAGAGCTGTTCGCGTGCTAGTTTGTCATCGGGAAAAGCTTGCTTGACTACGCGACAGAGCCTGCCGGCGAGAATCGCCTTGTTGACACCTAGCTGCTGTTGCTCGGCAGCAGACGTCACGTTGATCACCGCCTTTGTCTTGCCGTCCGCATCGGTGAATATGCTGAACTCACGATCCAAACTATTCAGCGTCTTGATGCGTTCGTAGACGCCGGAGATTTCACGCAGCAATGCCATTCCGTCCTTAAGCTTCTTTTCGGCGGCACGTACGGAAATCCTAGGGTGTGCTGAAATGTTCAATGACTCGATAAAACTGTCGAACTTCGAATCGACAGTGGCGGGATCGATCCCTTGTACACGGATATTTAGCAACTGTTCACCTGCCACCATCGTGGCGAACCTCGCATGCTCCCCGGACTCGTTCGTGTGCGCATTCTTAATGACCAGTCCCATCGGCAGTGCATGAATCGTCGAAACTGGCAGTTGCGCACCGAAAGATGTTAATGCCATGTGCTCAAAACACGACTTCACGTGAGCAATTTCCATTCGAGCCTGAAGTCCAAGTTCCAAGAGTTCAAGGATTTCCAATTGTCGGGAAGCCGCATACAGATTGTCTTGCGTATTCACGGTGTATTGGACGCCATTCGCTTGCAGTTCATACTGCTGAATTAGCGAGCCGTCGTCCGCCACTTCTTGCGTATACTCAACTTGCCCTTTGGGAAACGTGATTTCGTAGGGAGTGTCCCAAATCGCAACCAATCCTGTTTGCCTTTCAACCTTCGCGTGATCATAAGCAGTCGGTTCATGGAGGATCTTCGTTACTCGCGTCCGACCGCCGAATTTCCCCGGCACGAACGAATCTAGTTGAACAATACCGCAGTACGGCGACTGCGAATGCGTCCAGCACTTTTCGATCAGTTCAGGCTCCCGGGTATGCACGTTGATTAACTGAACTATATGCACGTCGCAGACCAGGGGAATGCCGTCAACTATCAACGTTGCTGGCGGTTCTTTGGTGCGAAGCAGCGTCGATCTCGCCGTCAGTTCTGGCTTGATCGTGATGAACTCGGTCAGATCGAACTCGTGGGCGAGCGTCATGGAGTGAAACGATGTCAGATTGAGCGTCTCGTTTTCGTGCTCAATCACGACTTGTTTCCCGTCATTCGACACGATCTTATAAGATTCGGGATACGTGGACGTGTGCGGTTCGGGACGCAAGGCAACTAGGGTGGTGCTGTAGTGAGCAATGTCGCCCGGTTTTGCAGAACTGTAGGGATGCGGCAATTGCGCGACACCGCAGCTTTCCATCGCAATCAGCAAGACCACGGCAAGCAAGAGGGGTGTTCGATTCATCTTTCATTCCTTTCAAAAGGGAGTGTGGGTGATCCAACTCGCAAGGTCGGTACTGAGCGACTCAAATCGAGTGGAGCTGTCTAAAAGATCTAAAGCCACATCCGTTACACGTTTTTTCCCGCTCATCGACGTTCTGAAGCGTCGTGCGCATCGCGCATTGGCGGAAACCATTGAGAAAAGCTGTGCTCGGCGACGTCGGCCTGTTGGCTATCCGACCCGGAGGCATTCGCTACAGCGACGCGCGGTGGTCAGTGGCCTGAAGGGATTGATCGATTGTGAGATTCGGAAGCAGAACTTCGCTCAGAGTCTCAGCAGGTACGCCGTGCCGTTGGCGTTGACCCAGGCGATGTGGTGGCCGTCGGGGGCGAAGGCGATGTGCTTGACGACTCCAGGGAGCTGCCACGATCGCTCGATCCGCTGCTCGTCGCAGTTCCAGAGAACCACACTGTGCGCCGCATCCATGAATGTTCCGAGCAGCAGCCTGGTGCCGTCGGGCGAGTAGTCGATGAGTTTCCCCGGCGAGTGTGCGACCGTGCCGGAAAGCGGTAGTCGTGTTGGTGCGGGGTCGGCAAGATTCCATTCCCACAGTGAATTGCCCTGGAACGCCAGACGTTTCCCATCCGGCGTGAAGCTGGCTTCGGGATACACTGCGTCATTGCGCGTGACGGGGCTTTCGTCATTGAATTCTGATATTAACGTGGGAGGATTTGTGGTCATCTCCCACAATCGCAACGAGTATTCTGCGATTGTCGCGAGCGTGGAACCGTCGGGCGAGTACATTACCCGATGACAGCGTTTTCCCGGATGGGCGTCCCACGTGGTTTCGGGAAAGGTTCCCGGTGGATCGTTTGCGCGCGGCGCGTCGATCCGTTTCAATATTCCTGCTTGCATGCGGATTACAGCAGAATCAAAACGGGGCGGCTTCAAGGCGTTACAGTGGTAGGAATTCTCGTTGGCGAGATAGGTGGAGCCCATGGTGCTGAGGAACTGACCGGCGTAAGTTCCCTTGGAGTCGCTGTCGAATTGAATTCGACACTCCAGTTGAGGATTGATTGCCCATTCAAAGCGGGTTGAGTCAACGCTCGCCAGCCGATGGTTTTGAACGTCCCAGGTTTCAAAATGATCATAATGGGCATCGCCGACGTCCGCCAGAGTTGCGAGCTTTGTTCCGTCCGGCGAGAACACGACGTGATGAATCCAGGAAGACGATTGCTGCGTATCGGAAATCTCGCGGATCACTCCGGCATCATTTCTCCATAGACGCAGAGTTCCGCCGCCGTGCGATCTGGCCGCAAAGAAACTCCCCGAGCGGGATGTCGAGATCTCGTTTTCAAATGAATCAACGCGACCGAGATTCCCGATCTTGATGTGTTCCAGGTTCTTTCCCGCTCCGCGGACAAGATGCAGGCCGTCGATCGGTACGAGAAGTGAATCCTGGTCGCCACAGAATGCAAGATCGGGTCCAGCCTGAACCGCTACCCGAAGTGGCGACTGCATGTCCGTCCCGGTCTGTATGTCCCGGACAAAGATGTCATGTTGTGTAAGGTGTCCATATGCAAGACGCTGGCCATCCGCCGAGATGGCCACCCGGGTGTCCAGATTCTGGTCACCCAGGTCAGCGGAGTATTTCATTTGCGGAGGGTCGGACTGCATGTCCCACACCATGACGTTTCCGATATTATCCTGAACAAGCAGGTGACCGCTCTGCGACGAGAACCTCATTCTGATCTGATGAACGCTCTTGAGCTGGTCAGCGAGGATTTCGAGTTCTGGAGTTGTCAACTCGTCGAGCTTCTTCACAAACAACCGGTTATCGCTTCCCGAGTTGCCGACGAGCAGTTTTCCATCCGGCGAGACAACTGCGTAATGTGTGAAACGCCCCAGGTCGAAAAACTGCTTCATCTGGAGCTGCCCGTCCGCGAACTTCCAGGAAACAACCCGTCCACTCCGATCGATGGTGAGCAGCTTTCCATCCGGCAGAAAATCCATCCCCGCTGGCCAGTCCTGTCCGAATTGGTTGATCCGCCGATCCGGAAAGAGTTCCTGGCGGCTGAGGCTGGCGACTTGTTTCAGATCTTTAGTCTGCCGCAACGTGAGTGCTTCATCGAATGCCCTGGGAGATGCAACCGCTAGCCATTGTTCATCATGTGAAAAGGCGAGATGGGAAATCAGGCCCCACTGACGACAAGCTTCTGATCCGATGATCCCCACGAGCTCGGCCGGATGCCACGGTTGTTTCAGTTCGGCCGGAATGGAACTGCTGGAAAGTTCGTCCCAGATGCTGGGCGGTGTGCCAGGAATTGTTGCTGTAACAACCGGCGGGACGTCCGCCGTTGGTGATTCTTGTTGTACCGACGTCGCTTCGACGGCTCGAATACTTTCTGGCGGCTGGGTGTCGGCGGGGCGGTCGCCAGGCAGCGGGCTCGCGACGATCCGACGGTCTGATTGACTCCAGTAGATAACACCGCAGACGATCGCGATGCACAAGGCTGACAGAATGAAGAACGTGAACCGTCGCGGACTGGACAAGGTGACTTCGTTCGTAATCAATTCGGGCTGCGCATCGAACGCGATTGCCGGTATCGGAATGGCGGGCTCGGAGTCCAGTTCGGCTACAACTTGCCGCAGTTCGACCATGAACTGCTCGACGCTGGCCGGTCGGAGTGAGCGATCTTTCGAGAGAGTCCGGGCGATGAGGTCGGCGAGGCCGCGCGGCACGTCGCTGCGCAGTTCGTCGAGGCGCTGCGGAACGTGTCCCACCAGATCGGACAGCATTTTCATCGGATGACGCAGCTCGTCGCCGATCGGTGATCTTCCGGAAAGAAGTTTGTAGGTCGTGGCACCCAAGGCATAAACGTCGGCTCGGGCATCGATGTCGTGGGCGTTCTCAAACTGTTCCGGAGCCATGTATTGAATGGTTCCGATGACCTGTCCCGTGGTGGTAACGCCTTCTGATCGGTGAAGCAAGGCGAGCCCCAGATCCAGCACTTTCACATCGCCCGAATCGGTCAGCATGATGTTGGACGGCTTGATGTCTCGGTGAATGATCCCGGCAGCATGTGCAGCGCGGATTCCGGCGGCGGCCTGCAGCATGATCCGGCAAGCTTCTTCCGTGGGCAAAGGGCCGCGCTCAGCCAGCACTTGGCTCAGATTGCTGCCAGCCACATATTCCATCGAAAGGTAGGGTTGCCCGTCGCTGACGCCCGCATCGAAGGCGGTCACGAGTTGCGGCGAACTGACGTGACCGGCAGCCCGCACCTCGGTCTCGAATCGACTGATCAGTTCCTTGCGGTCCGACTGAAGGAAGTGCGGATGGATCACCTTGAGTGCCACGAGCCGATGCATCATTTCGTGACGCGCAAGGTAGACGGTTCCCATGCCGCCGTGTCCCAAGAAGCGGAGCAATCGGAACGGCCCGAATTGTCGCTCTTCGAATGGCGCGGAGGCGGTTCCATGTTGCCGGGTGGCATCACGATTAACTAGATTCAGCAGCCGTGCCTTGATCTCGACGAGATGAGCTGAGGGAGGGCGAATGGCATCGCCGGATTGCCGCATTACCGTGATCAGTTCGTCTTCCTCACGCTCCAGGACGCGGATGCGTGCTTCACAGACGTGACAGTCGGCGAGGTGGGCGACCAGCGAATCCAACGACGCTTTCTCCCCGAGCCCGCGCACGAGCCGGCGGAGGTCGGCGATGGGAGGGCAGTGCAGCGGAGCCACGGTTTCAACATTGGTCATCGAGCAACTCCCGAATCTTCTGCTTGATACGCCAACAGATTTGGCGCACGTTGTTCTGGGTCGTGCCGAATTCGTCAGCGACATCCTGCGCGTCGACACCGTCAATTTCGCGACGACGGAAGATGTCGAGGTGCTCCCGCTTGACTGGCAGGTGGTTGTCCATGACATGCTTCACGCGGCGGATCAATTCGTGCCGGTCGTTAAGGAACTCCTCACCATCTTCCACAACGCCAGCACTCGAATTCGCCGGATGCGTATCCAGCCAAGCATGAAACGAACTTCCGCCGCCGCAGTATTCTGCTTGCCGCTGTTTCCAGAGGTCACGGGCCTCATTCAAGGCCGTCGTGTTGAGCCACGCCCGGAATGCTCCTTTGTGAGACAACACCTGGAACCGCCCCCGGATCTCGAACAGCTTCATGAGCACGTTCTGTGCGATGTCGTCAGCATCATGTTCGCGAAAACCACGTTTTTGACAGCAACTCGCGATCCATTCTGTATAGAGTTCAACCACCGTGTGCCAGGCCTCGAAATCACCTTGCATCGCCAGTTGCAAGAGACTGATTGATGTTGGGAAGGGATCATTTCCGGGTGCTGCACCGGATATCGATTTCGCGCCACGTTCGGTCATCGGAGAATTCATCCTAGCGGGCAAGGAGCAAATCCTGGGCTCTACCTCAGGTGGGCGTATTGGATCAGAGCCCTCACGGGTTTGCAACCGCATCTGATTCCCCCAAGCTGCCAGTGAATCTCGTTCAGACAGGCCCTTGGCTACATGGAGTCCCGCCGCACGGCTATCGGCTTGCTCGCAACAGGAAGTCTTACGACGTTTGCGTGTCACTACCATGTAAAGGGCTTCTGTGGCTGGAGGATACGATGGAGCAAGGCGGGCAAAGTTCTGTTGCGGAGACTAAGCGCAGTCAGAACGTCACTCTTAGGTACAACTTTCCAGCGTTACACAAAATCAACGCACGTCGGAAAATTTGCTCGGCAAGTCGACAGCGGCAACATTCATATCAACCGGAGCCCGATGTGGCGAGCGGACTTGATGCCTTACGGCGGTCTCAAAGAAAGCGGCATGGGCAAAGAAGGCCCCAAATACGCGATCGAAGAGATGACCGAGATGAAGACGGTTGTCATCCATTCGTAAGAAAGCGACTCGCAAGTTGGCGCACGAGGGTCTCCGGCCCCAAAGTCGCGTGCTTTGGACCCTTTGGAGTGATGCTTGGTAGCGGAGCGGCGCAAGCCGCCCGGTGAGGGGTGCGAATGATCCACTCTCGGCGCGGGGAGAACCGGACGGCTTGCGCCGTTCCGCTACAAAGTAAATGGCATCGGTCTCCCGACCCCGCACACGCTTCACTTCGCCGTTTCCGTGTGCGGATTTGCCGTGATGGATAACCATTGACACGTGCCGGTTGTGCGTACATCGTTGTGAATCCGGTGGCAGCGGGAATCGCGGCGGTTCCAGAGACGAGCTAACACACGTCGGTTCGTCAACGCGTGCAACATACGAAGTACGAGGGGAAGCTGGCGGAATTGAAAGCGGCGACCGGCGGCGTTGGAGCAGATGAAGGAACGGCTCACCGGGAGGACGCGATTGATTTTAGGAGCGGAAGGGCGCAAGCCCTCCGGTGAGTGCTGCGATTAATATACGCTCGGCGCAGGGGGAACCGGACGGCTTGCGCCGTACCGCTTCAAGAGCGCGGTGCCGCTAATATAATGCTGAGTGAGGAGTAATTATGAACGAAGAGTTGCTGGCTCATTTTATCACTTGGACGTGTTACAGCACGTTCTTGCCGGGTGATGGGCGAGGCTGGACTAAATGGCACAAGGGCGAACAACTTCCGCAACCACGGCTCGAAGCGTGGTGCCGAGATCAGATGTCGGAGGCCGCAGTGCTGCTTGACCCGACGCAACGAAGAATCGTCGAGCAGGTTATTCGGGATCATTGCGAACATCGCAAGTGGTCGCTGCGCGCGGTCAGCTGCCGAAGCAATCATTGTCACGTGGTTGTGACGGCTCCCGACTATGACGGCGAACAGGTTCGCGATCAGTTCAAGTCCTGGGCGACGAGACGCCTGAAGTCGGATGAGCAGCAAAGTTGTCAAGATCATGGGGAGCTGCGAGAACACTGGTGGACTCGTAAGGGGAGTGTTCGCCAGTTGTTTGATGAGGAATCGGTCGAAGCAGCCGTGATTTACACGTTAGAAGCGCAAGACATCGGCGGATCAAAAGCCAATTTATAGCGGAAGGGCGCAAGCCCTCCGGTGAGTGTTGCGAATGATCCATGCTTGGCGCGGAGAGAACCGGACGGCTTGCGCCGTACCGCTACGGACAAGACCCGGCACAATTGTCTGGCGATGTCCCATTTGTGCGGACAAAAACGCTTTGCGCCCGACCAATCATTGACCATGTACCGCTTCGAGACTTAGACTGATGTGTTTGGTCCTAGGCTATAGGGCCGCAACTGTCGATACGAAGTGGAGTTAGGCTGTGCCAGGAACTTGTGTAATCGGACTGCAGTGGGGCGACGAAGCCAAAGGCAAGCTTGTCGATCTGCTATGCCCGGAATTTGATATTGTCGTCCGCTTTCTCGGTGGAGCCAACGCGGGCCACACCGTTGTCGTTGGCGATCAGACCTACAAGCTACATCACGTCCCGAGCGGGATTCTGAATCCTGGTGTCATGAATGTCGTGACTCCCGGTGTTGTGATCAACCCCGCGACGATTTTGAAAGAGTTCGACGCCCTGCTCGCTCGCAACATCGAAGTCGGCGCGAATTTGATGCTCAGCGATCGGGCTCATATCGTTTGCCCGTGGCACATCGCTGAAGATCAAGTGATGAATGGCCAGCCCGTGCAAGGCGAAAGCATCGGCACGACGCTGCGCGGCATCGGCCCCTGCTATCGCGACAAGGTTGGCCGATCGCACGCCATCCGGCTGGGCGATCTGTACAGCAGCGATTTCCGCGAGCGGATCGAGAGCATTGTCGATGTCAAGCGGCGGATTCTGTTTGGGCTGAGTGGACAAGACGGTGGTGACTTCGGACTCGATCCGGCCAAGATCCACGACGAATATCTGGGCTATGCGGAGCGGCTGAAAAAACATGTCAGCGACACGACAGCCTATCTGCTCGACGCGGTCGATGAAGGAAAGCGGTTGTTATTCGAAGGCGCTCAAGGTGCGTTACTCGATATCGATCACGGCACTTTCCCGTTCGTGACCAGCAGCAACAGTTCCGGCGTAGGCGTTGCGTCGGGCAGCGGAGTTCCGGCTCGTTCGATCGACCGCATGATTGGTGTGGCGAAAGCCTATACGACGCGCGTCGGTGGCGGGCCATTTCCGACAGAACAAGACAATGCGACGGGGCAACGAATTCGCGAACTTGGCAACGAATATGGTACGACCACGGGCCGACCGCGGCGCTGCGGTTGGTTTGATGCGGTAGCGGTCCGCTATACCGCACGCTTGAGCGGCATCGACTGCTTGGCGCTGATGATGATGGACGTCCTCAGCCAGTTGCCTGAGATTAAGATCTGTACCGCTTATGAGCTCGATGGCGAAACGATCAATCGTTTCCCGAGCCAGGTTCGCGACCTGCGTCGCGTCAAGCCGGTGTATGAGACGTGGCCCGGTTGGGAGCAGGACGTTACCAAAGTGAAAAAATTGGCGGACTTCCCCGCTGGAGCCCGCCGCTATCTGGATCGTATCAGCGAACTTGTGGGCAAGCCAATCGATGTGGTGTCGGTTGGTCCCGACCGCGAGCAAACCATCTTCGACTAGGTTGTCAGCATGACGGAAGAAGTCTCTGCCGCAACCACGAGCAGCTTTGACGTGCCGCGAGAGCGCTGGCCGCGTCATATCGCCATTATCATGGATGGTAATGGCCGCTGGGCGCAGAGTCAGGGCTTGCCGCGCGTCGAAGGGCACCGCCGCGGCGTGGCCAGCGTTCGGCAGACGGTCGAGGAGTGTGCGAGGTTGGGCATCGAGCAACTGACGCTGTACTGCCTGTCTAGCGAAAACTGGAAGCGGCCGCAAAGCGAACTCGACTTCCTGATGCATCTGCTCGAACAGTACATGATCGAAGAACGCAGTACGATCATGGAGCAGAACATCGTGGTGCGCATCATCGGTCGTCGCGATGGGATTCCGGCGAGCGTACTGGCCGAGATGGACAAAACCATTGAGATGAGTTCGACGAACATCGGCACTCGTCTGTGTCTGGCGATCAATTATGGTGGACGAGGCGAGATGGTGGATGCGGTGCGGCGGATCGCGGAAGAAGTTCGCGATGGCAAGCTGGCACCGCAGCAGATCGACGAACAGTGTCTCTCTGAGTATCTCTACACAGCGGGGATGCCGGACCCCGATCTGCTTATCCGAACGGCTGGCGAATTGCGAATCAGCAACTTCCTCCTGTGGCAAATCAGTTATGCCGAGTTGTGGGTGACGGATCTCTGTTGGCCTGAATTCCGCGAACCGGACCTACACGATGCGATTCGCGATTTTGCCTCGCGCGATCGACGCTTCGGCGGACTCAACCAATAGAGCAGTAGGGCAGCATCCAACAAGGCGAGCTACCGTTCGGTTCGATTTTGCCGAAATAACAATACTTCCACTGATATAGGGAAACGCTTGTGTTACGTTGGCGGCTGTTATTTGCGGCGATCATCATTGTTCCCTTGATCGGCTTGGTCTACGCCGACTTTAACCACAACTTTGGTGCCCCTGGAATTCTGCTTCTGCCACTCGGTTTGGTCGCGGGTTTGCTTGCCGCTGGCGAGATCCTCGACATGTTCAAGCACAAAGGGCATGACGTTGTTGCTTGGCCGGTGTATTGCGGGATCACTCTCATCCTGGCTGCCACGAGCGCACCACTTGGTTGGCAGTTGTTAGGAGCGGAGTACCCGGTCGACTGCCCGCTGGGAAAACTTGGCTGGCCACTTGCGGCTGCAGCTCTTTCGGTCGGACTCGTTTTCATTGGCGAGATGATGCGATACAAGGAGCCGGGCGGCGTGATCGTCAACGTGGCTCTCGGCATGTTCGCCACGCTCTATATCGGATTGCTGCTGACGTTCATTGCCGAGCTGCGATTACTCGACTCGAACGAGCGCGGCATGGCGGCGCTCGTTTCGCTCATCTTCGTCACCAAGCTGTCGGATACCGGTGCTTACTTTGTTGGCAAGAGCATTGGGCGTCATAAATTGGCGCCACGGCTGAGCCCCGGCAAGACGATCGAAGGTGCAATCGGCGGGATCGCTGCTGCATGTTTGGCTTCGTGGGTGTTCTTTCACTTCATCGCGCCGAAGATCCTCGTCGCTGGAACGCCGCCACCGCCGTTGTGGGGCGTCTTGTTGTACGGAGCTATTGTTGCGGTGGCGGGCATGCTCGGCGATCTTTCTGAATCGCTGTTGAAACGCGACATGGAACGTAAAGACTCAAGTAGCTGGCTGCCCGGGCTGGGCGGCGTCCTCGACATCCTCGATTCGCTCCTGGCGGCCGCTCCGCCCGCCTACGTCTGCTGGGCGGCCGGGATCGTATGATCGTGATGAACTGACGCGATGGACCTGCTCCCCGCTGCCTGGGTACTGGCTCGTGACGCTAACTGTGTGACCAAACCAGCCTGATTGACGAACGCGTTCAACACACCGAATCTGATGACTACTCGTCCTCCAGCAACTCCACTTCGCAAATCCCTACCACTTGGAGCCCCTCGCGGGGCAACACTGTTAGCCGAAAGACTCTGGCACTGATGGGGCTCGTCAGGTCGAGACGCCAAAGATACGGAGAAGTGTGAATTCCTGTTACACGGGGAATGACGATTGGATTGCCACCGTTCACCGAAGGCAGGTCACCCACGGAATCGGCGTATTCCAAATGCACCTTGCATCCATAATACCAGACCGCGACGCCAATACCACGAACCGATTTCGGCGACGTGAATTCGAAAGTGATTTGATCTAGACCAGATGTCGTCGACACCGGCCCGGCCTTACCGTCAAAGAGGCCGCTCGGGTCAACTTGGGACTTTCGCGATTTGGTCCCGGCAAGCGGCTCAGGAGCAGGTTGGCTGCTATTTTCGCCCGTAGACACTCGAACTTTACCGCTTGCCATGAGTGCGTTGATGTCAAGTCGTCCGAGCTCAGAGAATTGGTTGGGACTAACCACGATCAAGCACTCGGGTAACAGCCTCTGGATCGACTTGAGACTCTTTCTAGTGGTTGGTGTATCGTGAACGTCCAGATAGCACAGATTCGCCAAGCCGGTCAGTTGCATGAGGCCCTCGTCTGTAGCCTCCTACAAAATGGAAACGCTTCCCCACGAGCAGACGAAGCAGGAGGGCTCTATCACGTCCTGAACCGTGCTAACTTTGGTGCGAAAATGTTTCGCAAGAAAGGTAATTCTGTGGCCTTCGAGAAAGCCCTTCACGAAGCGTCACGACCCGACAAGATCCCTAAGTGGGTTGATCGAGTCAACGAACCTCTTACCGATCATGAACTGAAAAGCATGCGAGATTACGCCCAACGCGGCGCACTCTTGGGGATGAAACCTGGGTCGAATCGATTGCTCGTCGACTGGAGATTGAGTCAACGATACGACCACGGGGGCGGCCAAGAGTGCGACCATTACCGGAAGATAATCAAAACAACTAGGTTTGACCCATTTGATTCGCCCCGGTGCGTTGGTGGTTCGCGATGAGAATTTGAAAGGCGGGCAGTATGAGCCGTTTGAATCGTATCTTGGTTTTGATTTGAAGGTACGATAACCCTCCCAGGCCGGCGTGAAACACTCGCCCGCGCTGTGGCAACGTCTCCCGACCTTGCCACTCCATCGACCGCAGGTCTCCAAAGGCCGGACCTTGCCCCCGCCGGAATCGAGGGGAAAGGAGACCTTCGGTCATTGCGGAGTGCAGGGTCGGAAACCCGCGCACAGCACGCGACCCGGCGAAGCGGCAGTTAGTTCACTCTATTAACCGCGGCGGATTTCCGATCCCCGGAAACTGATCTGCACACGATAAATGAACTTGGTCCGCGCGTGGATCAGCCCGGTCTCCAGGTCCACTCGTTCTGGGACTTCGCGAATGTTCTTGTCGACGACGGCGTGATAACCTCGCTCCGAGAAAATGTCGATCAACATCGCGATGGCGAGCGGATCTTCGAACAACGGATCTTCCGAATTCACGTGTGCCCGACCCGACAAGGCGTGGCGCGTGATAATCGGAATGAACTTCGTTCGAATGATCTCCACGGTACGCGCGAACAACTCCGTGTGTTCTAGTTCGTAGCTGTCGAGGCGTCGAACAAGTTCTTGTCGCGCGTGTAACGTGATCTCTTCGGCCAGCGGCAGGGGCTGTAAGCGATCGTGCGTTCGCGGGTCCAATTCGAGCAAGCTTTGATACTGTAGCTCCTTGAGGATATTCTCTTCAACTTCTTCGATTGGACCTTCGGCGTTGATGAAGTGGTAGTGGTACAGCTCTTTCAGCGAGCTGAGCGCGTCCCAAGTCTTTTCTTTGAAGACGCGGTAGCGGCGACTGGCGGTGTCGCGCGTCAAGTCCGTCGCGCGTTGATCGATCAAACGTCCGACGCCCGTCTCGGTAACTTCTTGGTTGTGCGCGGCGATCTCGTTACCGCGCTTTAACTGCCGCTCGATGCTCGTATGCTCGCTGACGAATAACACCATCGCGTGAATCGTGGGACGGCGAAAGTTGATGGCGAGGTGAGTGCTGGCAAACTCGTTATGCAGATGGCTGATCTTGTCGACCAACAACTTGAGACACTCGACTTGGACCTGAGTTCGCGGGAAGCCGTCCAGCACCGCGCCGTCGCGGAAAGCCGGCTCGAGAAGCTTGCGCAATAAAATGCCGACGACCTCCTTGTCGCCGACCATGCCACCTTGTTCCTTGATCTTCTCCGCTGCGGGAGTCGTCAATAGATCGCTGATGACAATCGGCGGGCACGTGAACCCACGAGCCGCCATGATGAAGCGAGTATGCGTCCCCTTACCCGCACCAGGAGCACCACCGAGCAAAATGATCTCTTTCGGGAAGCGCAGATTCTCGTGTCCGACCTCCTCTTCCAGATCTTCCCACACCGTCTTGAAGATCAGTTGTGCGTCTTTTACCTCCAGATCGAGCAACTGCGCCCGGGCATCTTTCGGTACGGTCTTGCCTGGTGACTTGGGAGGGGCCATCGGTGATTCGTTGTTGGTAGCGGGTGATGCGAGTCAGTCAAGGCGTCTGATTCTAGCAAACATCACTAGCTTTGCGCCAGTACCAATCGAGATTGGTGATTCTGCGTAGAGTGGCGCGATGGTGAGTGTCAGCGGTGACGGGGTCGGCCAAAGGTGCGCTGTCCAACTAAATCACAAGCCCTTGGGCCGAAAAAGACTCTCGACCTGGCGCGTTCAGTCTGCGAGTGTCAATATCTGTTCCTGTGATCCCGTTTTTGTTCCGGGGTGAGCGGGCGGGAAGGCTTGTTTTCGCTGGGATTGGATCGTCGCGCCATGCAAAGCGACGCCAGCAAGACGGGTGCGCGCCATGAGTGTTTCATGTAATCTCGACAAATCATCTCAAACATCGTTTCATCCCTTTTTAATCAACATCGTCCACCTCGAAGTTTTCCTTCTCCTTCAGATAGACCTTGCCGATCGCGAACTGTGCATGATTTTCAAAACACGGTCCATATTCAACCTTGATCATCAAACAGACTCCTATAAACGGGGTTCTCGTTTTCGCGACGGTCTGCTCCAGTCAAACTCCTGAGTGAATTTCTGCCGCGGTTCTTGCGGACCGTAAGGGGGCGTCGTTGTCGGGGATCCGCTTGGCGAGCCGCCGGATCGCGTCGGCATGGGACAAGGCTCCAAATTCAGATCGTTTTGACCTCATCGATTTAATCCTCCCGGTTCGCATGGATATAGAGGACCGCGTCGCCGCCGAACGACGCTTTGAAATCTCGTCGAACGCCGCCATAAACCGCTTTGGCTCTTTGCGATTTTCCCGTACTGGGATTCAACCACTCGACAGCCAGTTCACCGGACGCCGCCGAAAGATCGACGCTCGCGTTGCCGCCTGACGGCAGATAGACGAGATATGCTTTCCCTGCGTCGGCGAGGCAGTATTCCGACGACGCGAGGTCGTTGCGGGGCGTCATGGCGACGAGGTTGATTCTGGTCGCCAGGCTCCGCGTGTCACCCAGCGCGCGGCGAGCTTCATTCCAGCCGGCTTTGTCCGGTATCACGATGAGCAGACTGGCGTTGTAGCCACGCGTGAAGTTCTTCCAGGCCCAGGCTCTGCCTTTCGCCTTGTCGTTGCGGAATCGGTTCCAGCCCATGTGGTCCGTGTCGGCAATGACCACGTGCTTGCCGTCCGTTGCGGGAGGATTCACAATGTAATCTTCACGGCTCCCCTTTCTCGCCGGCGCGATGGCGTCCGCCGGGCTGGCCTCGAGATGCTCGTTCGTGATGGCTCCAGCCGCGGACATCAAAACCGGATGTTGTTTCGGTTGTTGGGCTTCATACGCCCGGACGAGACGAATCATGTGGTATTGCCACTCGGCGGTGCCGTAACTTTCATTAGCGATTTCGTAAATCACGTTGTCCAGGTCGTTCAGCGTATCGATCACCTTGCGGACATAGGCCTCTTGCAACTTCGTGATCGCCGGGTCGCTTAGAGAATGCAGTTCCGGCCCGTCGCCATCTTCATTCGGATCGCCGTTGATCCCGTTGATATTATTGGCAGCGTGAAACGGATGAAACGGAAGCGATCGATGCCCTTCATTCGTTCCGCTGCGAATGCTGAATCCCTCGAAGAGCATGACCGAGACATAGATACCTCGCTTCCCGGCGGCGGCAACGCGAGAACGCACGCGGTCGAAATACTCCTGATTGTATTTTGTCAGATCGAACTTCAGTCCACCGTCAGCCGCCACACCCGGTCCCGTACGCTGCCAAGGATTGGGTACGGGAATATCCGGAGTGCTCCCCCGGTACACGCCGACGCCGTCGGGGAATTCGACTTTCGCCGTCTCGTAGAGCCACAGGCGGATGTAGTTGAGATTGTTGACGACAAGGTCATCCAGGTAGGCGTTGAAATCGAAACTGTCTCCCCAACCGTGCTCCCATCCAGTACCGAAGCCGTCCTGGTTGTTGCTCCATATGTTCCAGCCGGCGAGGTAGACTGCCTTGCCACTGTCGTCGGTGAAGTAACGCGGGTTGTCGCGCTGGACTCGCAGAGGCCCCGCGGCAACGGGACTGCGCGACGGCGTTTGTTCGGCATCCGGCTGAGCCGAACTTCGGCTCGCGGTTTCGCCGACTGTTGGCTGTTGCTGGCAGAAGCCGGTTTGCGTCGCGAACGCAACCACTACAACGGCAATGAAACGGATCGCAATGACATCCCTCACCGTAGAATTCATTTCTCTTCCCTTTCAAGCTCGTCGTCTTGAAGTGCTACTGTTGGCTATCAACAGTTAGCGGTTAATTCCTACCTCTCTTGCGCCGGTGGTTGCGGCAGCTCCAGCCGCATCGCTGTTTCGACAACGGCCCTCGCCTGTGCATGGAAGCATAGGCGAGGTTCTTCTCTGATGCTACAGGCGCGCGGATGAAAGACGACAAACGCTGGTGTGCCACTGGCTGTGCCAGTGCTCTTCGTTTTCGCATCAACTCGAGCAGATTTCTATATGCAAGCGTTATCGTTACCTGGGGCGGCACTGGCAAAGCCAGAAGTGGCACACTGCGGTTGTGTCGCCGCCTTCGGGGCTCCGGACACAATGACCACCAAATCCTCGATATGAATGCCAGGCTACTACGGATCGACGTGTGCTGCTCGCATCATTGCCGATAACTTGTCAATAACTTCCGGATGCTGGTCCGCGAGGTTGTGTGCTTCTTCGAGATCTCTTGAAAGGTCGTACAGCTCAAGGAGCCCATCGGGATTCTTCTCGGTGTTGAGACGCACTCCCTTCCAACGGCCCTGCAATACGGCTTGCCGTCCACCTTGTTCGAAGAACTCCCAGTACAGGTGATCGTGCTGTAACTGCTCGCCTTGGCCGAGCATGGTCGGCACGATCGAGAGCCCATCGGTGGCGGGCGGTTCGGCACCGCTCAGCTGTGCCAAAGTGGGCAGCATGTCCTGGAAACCAGAAATGAGATCGGAGACGCCTCCCGCTTTGATATGCTGCGGCCAACGGGCGATCATTGGCACACGAATGCCGCCCTCGTAAAGATCTCGCTTCATTCCTTGCAGCGGACCGTTCGAATCAAAGAACGGCATCTGATGACCACCTTCCTGGTGTGGGCCATTGTCGCTGCTGAAAAGGACAAGCGTGTTCTCGTCGAGGCCGAGTTCTTTCAGCTTGGCGAACACTTTGCCAACGTCGCCATCGATGTTGCGGATCATCGAAGCGAAACCCTTTTCCGGTGCTGGCCATTCCTTGTCCGCGAATTCGCCGAAGCTGGGTACTTCCATGCCGCGTTCGGGTCGGGATCCCCGCCCCGCTTCGTTGTTGGTATGAGGGACATTCATGGCGAAGTACAGGAAGAACGGCTCGTCGCGATTGCGTTCAATGAACGACAGCGCTTCCGCGGTGACGAGATCTGGCACGTAATCGACGCGTTTCGTCGCGATGCCTCGCCCGTCGCCGTCCTTCCACTGAGGCTCGACTTCATTTCGCAGCGGCACTCGCTCGCCATTGCGAATGATGAACTCCGGGTAGAAGTTATGCGCATGGAACATGTTGATATAGCCATAGAAGTAGTCGAAGCCTTGTCGCTGGGGATCGTCCAACGGAGGCGGATTGCCGACTCCCCACTTGCCGACGCAACCCGTGCGATAGCCCGCTTGCTTCAGCACTTCGGCGATGGTCACATCCTCATCGAGCAGTTGGCCCGGCCCATTCCCACGTACTCGGCAATGTCCCGTGTGCAACCCCGTCAGCAGCACACACCTCGATGGCGCGCAAACCGTCGAACCCGCATAATGCTGTGTAAATCGCATGCCCTCGACCGCCATGCGATCCAAGTTCGGCGTCGTCAACGTCTGCTGTCCGTAGCAGCCCAGATCACCATAACCCAAGTCATCAGCCAGGATGTAGATAATGTTTGGCCGTGCGAGTGGCTCGGCTGCGACTGCTGACTGGAGCGACGCGGATGCGGTAACAGCGGTGAGCAGCCACATGGCTAACATCTTCGACCGATCGAATGCTCGATCGTGTAAAAGTTTGCCAAGGAGAAAGCGCTGAGTATGCATGGGTAGTTCCTCTTTCCTTTTTCAGACGGTGAAAGTCAGACCTTCTCAAGCCTTGAGGCCCAATGTCGATAAGCCGTTATTGGCACCTACTGCACTTCGACCGGATTCTCGTTCGCCCCGAAGTAGATCTTTTGATCGTCCCTGAAAGGTTCCAAGCGGTACTCGAACTCGTGGGACACCATGCGATCCTTAAGCACCGCGAAGTGCTCGAACGAATCGGGCCACACAAACACAGCCAAGTAGTGCTGCGTGAAATCGAACTCACTCAGCCGGGCGTCGAGATCAGCGTCGTTTCCCTCCAAGCTGATCACGATCCCCGTTCCCGGCTTAGGCTCGATGTACGGTCGATTCTGTTCGTCCTGTTTTTCGTCGATCTCGGTTGGATTCACGGCCAGTCTATTGCCCGTGCCTCGGACGTAGGTGCAGAGCCGACCCGCCTTGAGAAACATCGGGATTTCGGTCTTGGTCGTCGCGCGGCCTTTGGGCAGCTTGGCGGCCTTCGACCGCGATTCGATTTCCTGTTGAAGTTTGCGTTCGGCTTCGGCGAGGCTCTGCTGAGCGTTCTTCAGCGTCTCCTCATGGTCCTTGATCTGCTGTGCCGCATCGTTGATTTCCTTTTGGCGTTCGGCAACATCGGTCAGTCCCTGCACTTTCCTCCGTGTCTGTTCCGCATTCTCCTGCTGCAATTCGCGAAGCTTGTGAACTTGATCGCGAATCTCGGGGTCGACAATCTGCTGTTCGATTTGCTGCTGGGCCTTGATCGCCGTCAAGAGCTTATCCAACTCGTCATTCGTCTGAGCCAGTCGCGTTTCGGCTTCGATCAGATCGGCCTGGTCCGATTCACTGGGAGGCGTTGAGGCCGCTTCGTTACTGGATAAGTTCAGCAGCAGCACCACCAGGATCGAGATAAACAACACACCACCGAAGGTGTTACAGATAGTATCCAACAGCAGTTCCAGGCTGCCATCATCGTCATTCGGTTTACGACTCATTCCGCGGCGGCTCCTTTTTCCGGATCGATGGCGTTCTGGTCCGAGTTCAGCAAATCGAAGCCGACATCAAATCCCATCTGCTTGATGCTCGCTCGTACCAGCTCGTAGTTTGCGATGCCGTCCGGTTTAATGAGCAGCACGAAATAATCTCGATTCTTGTCGAGTTGCTGCGCCCATGCCGTGAAGGCGGCTCCCGTGGCATGTTTGGTGGGTGGCGCGGAGACACCGGTTTTCGCCACCGTAATTGCTTCACCGGTGATCTCGACGAGCCACGGCACTTTCGCATCTCCCGCAGTCGGATTGAAGATGATTCGATTCGAACTCTTGAGCTTCTCCAAGTCTTCTTTCTTTTTATTCACGTCGTCGAGCTTCTTCTGAACCGCTTCGGGATCGACCTTCTCCTCTCGTTCTTCGTTCAGTTTCTTTTGCTGTTGCGTCGTCTGCTCGACTTGCTTGGCCAGTTCTTGAAGCTCTTTGGCGAGCCGATCGTCCATTTGCTGCATGTCGCTGACATCTTGTTGCACGGCACGCTGGTCGAAGCCCGCGACGTCTCCGATGCGACCGGCACCTTGGGTGAGGCGATCCTGCAAATCGGCGATGCGGGCCTCGTTCCGCGCGACCGCGGCGTCCAGTTCCGCCACGCTGGTCACCGTCGAGTCGATGTCTTGCACGACTTCCTTGGTGCGCTGCGCGGGCGAAGTTTCCATTTGCTGCAACAGTTCCAAGGCCAGAATCAACGTCACCAAGATCATAATCCCCGTCACGGACGTGATAATGTCCTGAAAGGCAAACAGGGAAAACGCCACACCATTTTTTCCACGTCGCGACATGATCAATCACTTCCTCCAGCTTCCGTCGAGCGTCTAGTCAAACAATGCCGCGTGTCGGTAGTAGACTTCCAAGGTACAGAGCGCCAGCGACGTCATGTAGATCCGTCCTCCCGATTGCGAATGGCCACCGTTCGGCGTCCAACTTCCGGCTTGATGACCTACCGTTTCTTGCATGTCGATCAATGTATCCCGCATGACCTCATTCCATTGCTTCCACGGGTCACCGCCCTTATGGTGCAGGACTTGAGTTGCGTAGTACCAATAGTACATGTTTGGCAGTTGTCTGTTGGGCATATTTTCGAGGAGGTAGTCGACGCCCACGTTGAGCCCCTCGGCATTCTTCTTCCATCCACCATACATGCGGCACAGTATCCCTTCGGCACTCATTGCGGGAGAGGCACCATGCGGTCCTCCGTGCGGCGTGTAGGAGTATCGGCCACCGGATTTGTCGGCCTGTGCCGTGTCGAGGTAGTTGTTGGCTTTTGAAAAGACGTCCTTAGCGATGCGGAGACCTCCTGACTGAGCACTTTTCAGAGCAAGGATCTGCCAGCCCATGACGCTCGTGTCCCCAGGCATGTTGAATCCGTATCGCCAGCCTCCTCCCGCGTGCTGCGCCGCGCAGATGTAATCCACTGCTTTCTGAGCCGGTCCCTTCAACTCTTTGTCCTTGGTCATGGCATAAGCCTCACAGAGTGCAATGCTGGCCTGACCGTGTGCATACATGGTCCCGGCACCCATGCTCTGGAAGTTCCCAGCCTCGGCCTGATCCTTGATCAGCCACTCCAGGCCTTTACGAACATGGCGTTGGTACTTACCGGTTCCGTGCGTATGCCCGGCACCGAGCAGTGGCATCAGGGCGAGGCCAGTCGCGGCGGCGTCACTTTGGACACCCGGCGCACTGCATTGATTCGCGCAATCGTTCGCCGTCATGAATTGCCCGAGCGACCAACGACCATCGTCATGCTGATGATTTACAAGCCACTGTAGGCCCAATTCAACGGCGGCTTCGCTCTTGGGACTACCTCCTTCTTTCTCCGCCAGCTCAGCCCGCTTTTCCGGATCGCGTCCTTGAAACATTTCCGGCTGCGGTCCACCGCCGCGACCTCCGCCGAGTACCGAGTCTTCGTCGTTTTCTTCTTGGGGCACGAACTTGCGGATCGTAAACCCACCCACTTCGGGCGGCATCTCTTCTTTCACGGGTGCGCCGCCGTCGTTCGGAGCTACTTGGTTGTCCTTCTCGTTTTGGGCGTCCATCGGTTCCTTCGCTGCGGACTCGGCGGGAGACTCATTCTGCGGTTGCTGCTCCTTTTGTTCCTCAAGTTCGTGGCCACCGCGACCCGGGCTTGGCCGTCCTCCAGTATCGCCCTGCATCGCGCTGCCCTGCGAATCGGCATCTCCCGACCCCGATCCCTGTCGTCCGGCATTCGTCGTCCCGCCGACTCCGTGTTCTGCCACTTCCGCAGTCGACGGACTACGAAGCACCATCAACAGCAAGACGAGGAGCAGGAAGATCACGCCGCCGATCATCGCGCCGGCGAGCATCTTTCGACGTCGGTCGTCTTCTGCTGGCGGGAGCGGTGGTGGTGCCGGTTTGCGAGCGGCTTCCTTGGCCTCCGGTTGCTCCACTGCGGTCGGTTGGGGGCGCTCAATAATTCGCTCTTGGACGACCGGTGCGATGGTTTGTAGCGGAGCGGTGTGGATCGTCGTCGTTAACAGACCTTCCACCTGGGAAGCCGCGTTCCAGGTTCCGCGTTCGCCGCAGCGGACGAGATCATCCGGCTTCAGCTTGCCGCGCGAGGCGAGAAAACTGAGTTCCTCGAACGAGAACGGCCCGACCGCGACGCCGGCTTGTTGGCGATACCAATCGTTCATAGTCATCGGTGGTGAAATACGTGTACTCGCTTTTCCTGGCCCTGACGCAGACTTCCCGAAAACTTCTTCACATCGCCATCATACTTGATGGCAACTTCGAATTTGGTGGGGTCTGGCGCCCCTTGGTTTTTAAAGTGATGGACGAACACTTGAAACTCGCCGGTCGGCGCTCCGCCCTCGGGCCAGAAGACATTCTCGACAGGCTCATTCGAGTTCCTGCCGTCTGCGTTCATGTCGACATCCAACTCGCCGTTGCAGCGCGACCGATTGTGCTGGTAGTAAATCCGTTCGCCTGACGGACACACGACGTGGAGATCCAGGTCGTTGACGTTGTTCCAGATCAAAGTGATTTGTACTTCGCCGGTCTTGCCGCCTTCGCGGTCTAATCGATCCTTGAAGTCACCCAACCCGCCACCTCCGCCACCTCCGTTCCCATTCGCTTCGGCTGGCGGAGCATTCTCGAGTCGTTGCACGCGAAACACGGCGGACGGCGGCGGCTGGTCGTCCGGCGGCTGGTCCTCGCCCATGGACGCCTGTTGGGGCGGGGCGTCCGCCGTGAGTTCACCTTCGAACACGACGTCTTCGCCCGCATCGTCCGCCCCTTGTGCGTTGTCGTCCGTGTTGCCGTCACCTCCACCCGCACCACTTCCCCCGCCGACACCGTCGCCCGGTTGATCGCCGATCCCGCGACCGGCCAGTGTTCCTTGACTGCCCCCGCCCCCACCACTTCGGAACAGAAGCAACAGCAACAGCAGTAACAGTAGGATACCGGCAACGATGCTGGAACCGATCAGAATCCGCTCTCGCGTTTCGTCGTTGGTCGGTTTCCTGGGCATCGGCACCGCAGGCGGTCGTGGGCCGCGTGGCGTGGCGTCTGATTCCTCATGTGCGACGGGCTCGGGCGACTCCTCGAGCGGGCCTGCCGGTTTCGGTTCCAATACACCGGATGATGTAAACCCATTCGGCCCAAGCGGCGACGGAAACAATTGCGGAACCGTACCTGCCGTGGCCCACGCTCCCTCCGCGCCGTAGCGGACCTGCATATCGGGACTTAGTTTTCCGCGATCCTTGAGAAAGCGAAGTTCCTCGATGGAGAACGGCCCAGATGTTTCGCCAGCCAGCGAGCAGTACCACTGGGACATCGTTTACTCCTCGACTGTCTGTTCGAACGGCATGATTCGCAGGCGGTTTACGACATGCTTCGCGCAGTACGTTTGACACTCGTCGAGGAACTCCTCTTCCGACTTTTTCAAGAAGGCCAACGTGAGCTGGATGAGCAATGCCGCCACCAGCGCTTGCAACGTCGTCTCGAATGCGGTGGCCAGTCCACTAGTCACGTTCTGCAGCGAGTCCTTGATTTGAGAGATGTCGTCGGCCGTCTCGAGCACGCTGCCGAATCCGCCGATCGCCTGTGATAGGCCCAGCACCGTGCCGATAAAACCCAGCACGGGAATGGCCCACACGAAGCTGCGCAGCAACGCATAGCTGGTTTCCATCACCGACTCGTCGTGCTCGGCCTGGGATCGCAAAATGTCATCGACGTCCGTAACTCGCCCCAAATTGCGGAGATTCGAGAGCGCGACGACGATCCGATTGAACAACGTAAAGTACTTCGGCTCATCGACAGTCGCATACACGTTGTTGATGACCTCCTCCACCGTCGTCGATGACAAGACAAAGTCCGACTCCTGTGGAACGACCAGATACCGCAATGACTTTCTTTGAAACGCCAGCTTCCTCCATTTGATAAACAACACGGCAAACGACCAGGCCGTAAAGAACAGGATGAAGTAAGGGATGTACATCCCGCGGATGAGAAACATCTGGCTGATGAAGCTGTCGCGAAACAGCAGCAACACTCCGATGCATAACAGCGTCACAGCCACACCCAGCAGTGCCGTGAACCACGTATTGACGCGCGTGTACTTCCCGCCGGGGATGCCCAAGCGTTGCTCGACGTCTTGGCGAGACCAGGAGAGTTTAATGGCTTCCAAGGGAGTTCCTTCCGTCGAAGTCGGTCAAAGTGGTATCAGGTGGGTGCCGAGCCGACAGCCAGTAAGGAAAAACAAAGCATGAACAGGCCTACTATGATGCCGATCGCGAGTACGACATAGCCGAGGATCAGTCCGGCGATCGCCAGCCCGCGGCCGCCAAGTCGCTGCTTGCTGTTATCGATCTGCTTGAGCGCGATGTGCCCGAACACAACGGCCAGAATGCTACCGAGAAAGAGCAGCAGGGAAGTGCCGAGCAGGCCGAGTACAAAGCTGGCGACCGCCATCGGAGCGGTCGATTGGGGCCCGTCCGCCCGATCGTTGCGGTCGTGGACGACAGCCTTCGGCTCAACCTCCTCTGGCGCCGCGGCCAACCACGGAAACAGGTCCGGGACGTTGGATGCCAGCGTCCAACTGGACATTCCCTCCGTCCAGACGTGGTCCTCATGCGTTAGTTGACCGGTCGACACGAAGAATTGGAGTTGCGAGAACGCGACAGGATCGTCGACCTGCTCTCCATTGCGGGTGTAGTACCAATCGGCTGCTTCCGAGGAGCTGCTTTCGCCGGGATATTCACCCGTGTTCGATCCCGACTCGGTCGTCTGGACCGCTTCCCGCGCTTCACTGAGAAACAACTCGCCATTGGGCGGAAGGCTTCTCTCCTTGCGAGGCCCCGCATCGGGAAAAAGTTCGGGATGTGCGGAAGCCCGCTCCCAACTCACGCGGTCGGTGGAGATATGATGGTGGCGACTGAACTGACCTCGCGTCGCAAGTTCTTTCAGCCGCGAGGATGTGTACGGCCCTTGAACTCGGCCTCGGCTGCGAATGTAGTATTGATCGTCCAAGGTTATGGTGGCTCCGACAAAGTCGATGCGCGGATGGAAGTGAGGTTGTCTCAAGGAGCAACAATATACACGGGACGGCCGATGGACAGGGCCTGGGAGGGAACGCCGCGGACGTCCAACTCGTCGTCCACCAACGTTCCGACCTTCGTGAATTGCGGTTGCTCATTCGGTCCGGGATAGGCCACGATCAACTCCCGATTCTCGGCATCAAAATCGGGACGAAGAACAACGGTCCACTTTTGCAAGGTATCCCGGCGCAACCAGCCAACCCAAGCGTATCGCGGGGCGAGTTTCGGCTTATTCTTCTCATTCAGCAATTCAACGACCTTTCCTGTAACGGATCGCGGCGTCATGCTCGGGGCCGTGGAAATCGGATTTTCCAAAGTCCTAAAACCAAGTCGATTCAGCAACCCGGTGGCTGCCGTGCTGGTCTTCTTGCCGCTCGCGTCTTCGGGATCGACCCATGTCGGCGCTTCGTCCAAGGGCGTTGAATCGAGCAGATCGAGGTGCGACTTGTAGGCTTCTTTCATCGGTCCGCTGCCTTCGCACCCCACACGCAGAAACAGTCCCAGCAACTGGACGCGAACCTGGGGTGCCATCTTGATGGCGTAGTCGGCGTCGAGTCCTTTGAGCAGTTCGTAGAATTCGCTTTCCCATTTCGTTTGGTCGAAGCCAGCGAGCCGATCCAGGGCGAAGCGGCTGAACTTGGTCTGCGGTGCCGTCCAGTCGAACTCGTTCTCGTTTCCAATGCGGATCGTGTCGTTTCTGAGCCACTCCGGCGCGATTTTGGTACTGCGGGTCTCTTCGAACCCGGTGTCGACATAGTAATAGATGCTAAAGTCGTTGCCTATTTTGGGAGGTGCTTTGACGGGGCTGAAGTAGTATCGCAGGAATTGGCCGTTCTTTAAGGCGAGGGCCATGCGCAGGTCGGGGATGTTATCCGTCAACCGCTCGTTCAGGACCAAGTGCTTCGACCGACCTTCGTCATCGACACGTTGGGTCAAGGGAGTCAGGAAGTCCACCAACTTTCGAACACCGGCGACCCCAGGGAAGCCGGGGTGCTGGGTCGTGATAGCCTCCGCTTCCGCGATCAATTCGGCGGCCTTCGCGGCCGGCAACGATCGGTAATCGCGCTGCTCCCAGATCGGAAGGAACGCATTCCATCGCTCGATACCGTCCCAAATCTTCGGTTCTTTCTCGAGAATCTGCTTGAGCGACGCGGAGAGCGGCTTTAGCGGCATTGCCTCGATATAGGTTTCCATGGCCGCCTGGAAGGCCCGCCGGTCGCCAACCGCACGATCGATGTTGGCCAGCAGCTGGGATTCGTCTCGTGAACGCAGTTCCGATTCGCGTTGCGCAGTCAGCCGCAGTACGAGTGGCTTCACTTGTGCGATCAGCTCGTCGGCTACGCGCGGTCGCTGCATCAACAATTCGCCTTCTTGCATGAGCCGTTTGAGAACTTCCAAATCGCTGGTATCGACGGCGTCGCAGCGGCTTGCATAACTTGCCAGGTCGGCGACAAAGTCGTCGTTGTATTTTTTCTCCAGTTGCCGACGAATGGCCTCGATTTCGCGTCGGACCCGCGCGGCTTCCGCTCGCTCGAGTTCGTTGGCGACCACTTCGTCCGCATCCTGCAGGAAGCCTCGGGCGGGCCCGTAGCCTTCCCACGTCGCGCCGGATTCGCGAGCCGAATCCAGCAATTGGGCGAGTCGAGCCTGGCGGCCTTCTTCCTCCGCTCGTATGTTGTGCATCTGGCTGACCAGCTCTTGGATCTCTTTGCTGGTGTAGGCTTCTGGAGCGTTCTGTTCCAGCTTCGACGCATATGCTTCGGCCTCGGCAATGCTTCCCGACGCGACAAGTTGCGAGAGACTGGCAACGTATTTGGCCTGCACCCCGGCCCGTGCATGGGCATAGATGCCCCAGGCGATAACGCTCCCAACCAGTATTATCAGCGCGACCGAGCCCAGCGCAATCAGCCGGCTGCGGCGGCGAGCGTTGACATCCAAGGCTTCAAAACGTTCCGCCAGTCGGCTGCC